>JANLUJ010001253.1:0-8095 GCA_031363425.1 Pirellula sp. | reverse complement strand
TCTTGCCGAGAGTGACTTTGAGCTTTAGTCAGTCCAGTCGCAACCGGCAGATGCGACCAACCAAATCAGACTCTACATTACGACTTCAAATCGCAGCCCCGGAACCAAAGCATCCTTGTACAGCCCGCCAGGGTTGGAAATGTACTGAATGTCTGGTTGCAGTGAGATAAAGGGCGAGTACTGGTATTTGTAGAACAATTCGTACGCGGTCTCAAAGCGATCCATTTGGATGCCAGCAGCTGCGTTCTGAGATCGCATACCAGAGCTGAAGAGCGCGCTCGCTATCCCAAAGCCGATGAGATCATGGTCTCGACTTGGCAACAGTCCTTTGTAAACTGCGCCCCCGCCGTAATATTCTTGAAAAATATTCCGGTCGGACGGCGCCCAACCGAACATTCCAAATACGCCGAACCCTTGATCGTCGTCTTCCGTTTCGGACTCTTTCCAAAGCAGTTGGTCAGCCGTGGTCCACATTCCGTAATTTTGATTGAATGTAACTGGGTTTGGATTCGCAGACAATTCAGTCCAAACGTTTTTGTCCGAGTGATGCCAAACACCGGTGCGTACTGTCGTTGGCAACTGTCCGTTGGAGCCAAGCTGGGGCTTCCATGCCAATTGATAAAGACTGATGGCCCCGTTATGGCCGAGCGTGTCAAAGCCCCATCGAACTCCTTGTGGACCTGATGGCAATGAACCATCAAATACGCCCAGTCCCAACGTTAGCGTTTCGCTCAACTTGAGAAATCCAGCAACACCCAACGCCTGACTTGGAAACGTAGGCAGAGGAATCATCGGTGGAAAGCCAAACGAGGAATTGACAAAATCGCCGCCAAGGTCCGACAAAGCGAAGTCTACGTTGGAATCGATTTTACCGATTTTGAAGCGAAAACGATCTTCGAGTAGCAGGTGTTCGTACCAATACTCCGCGATGGTCGTGAATTGCGGACGCTCGGTATCACTGATCGTGGAATCCAAATTGCTAAAAAGCTGTGCGTCCCCGACATCGTCTTTGGACAATGGCCGCCCACTCAGACTCTGTCCATAAACAAACATTCGACCGTTGTCCCACCAACCCATCTTTGCAGTATCAAGTGTTCCGACCAAGTCAAAATTGCTGCGATAGTTGGTGCGATGGTTCGGCGACAACCCTCCGCGAGCTTTGGTAAATGTTTCGCCGGTATAAATGTATTCAAAGTTGATCCCTCCATCGCGAAACTGGTGAGGTATGCGTGGAAATAGACCCAACGGCTCATTTGGTGTCGATGGCTCACGGGGGTCTGCTGGCTTCGAGTCGAGATTCTCCAGCGGCGTAAGCCCTCGCCCTGGTCGTCCTGGCACTCGCCTGTCATCGATTCGCGAACTTTGTGTTTTCACTTGCAATTTGGAATCGCGACTGGGTTGCGATTCCCTTGGTCGATTTGCTTCCGACGATTCCGGGACGCGTCCTCGGTGCTCAGGCAATGGCAACGGTGGCAGGGCGATGGTGTCGGCCACTCCCGTCTCTTCTTGCGCCTGCAGACTCAAAAAAGGTGAAGAAAGGAAGGACAATACAACTGCACCCATCGAAAGGCGAGGCAAGTGGAAAGACCGTGAGTTGCGGTTTAGACTTTCATTCTTTTTCATACGAACGCAATTGCTACTTCGAGGATCCGATGCTTTTCCAATTACCAAACATGCCACCTAGAAAAAAATTTCGCATAGTCATGCAGGTTTGTAATCGAACGATTCGTTTTAGAACTCGTTCGTCTTGTTGAAATTGCCTGGAATGCAGTCTTTAACGATTAAGGGGCGCATGGACTTGGTCTAAATGTTGATCCCTGCCACCTGCCCGACTTTTTGGATCGAACTGGCAGGAGGTAGTAAGAGTTGCTCATCATCAGGCCCTTGTACAGCTTTCGAGCCATGTATTTGCGGGCCCCCAACGAGCTCGTCTCGTTGGAGCCAACGCTTATTGGCTAGAGGCGTATGCCACGTAAACACCCTCCTCCGCTCCCAGCCCAACGCCTGTGGCGTTGGACTGGGAGCGGAGGAGGGTAATGGTTTTCGAAAATAACTTGCGGGACTGCAAATATGATTAAAGCAAATTTAGGAACCGTCGACCAAACCATTCGCATCCTCGTTGGGATCGGTCGGCCATTCAAATTGCTTTATCGAATCCGGTTTCGGAAAAGCCTTGTTGATTGATTTCAATTACGTGTATGATCCTCATGCTGGACGTTTTCCATTTTGGTTTGGACCAATGAGCTTGCTAACCGAGAGCAGGCTCAATCACTGGGGAAAAATGGCGTTCCGATGGATATACTGGAATTTTTTGTTGCCAGCCCGCTGGATTCCAGGAATCACAAGGAACAAAACAGTAATACCGAGCCCGCCACAGGAGACCTAACTTGAAAAAACTACTTGCAAACCGCGATGTCGATGTAAACGAAGAAGGCTATTTGCTCGACCCGAGTCAGTGGGATGAGTCGATCGCGAACGCCATAGCTCAGGAAGAAGCAGTTGGGCCTTTGACCGAAGAACACATGAAGCTGATTCGCTACTTGAGAGAACAGCAAACGAAAGGAGTTGCATTGACAATTCGAGGAATTGGGAAAAGTGGAGTAACGACGATCAAGGAGTTTTACGATCTCTTTCCTGGGGGCCCCCTAAAAAAGGCATCGAAGATTGCGGGAATTCAGAAGCCCGTTGGCTGTATCTAGCGCAGCTATTGGAACGCGTCGAAACATAATTTTTCCAGCGGAGAATGAAAGAATGAACTCAGAATCCAAAGTGCCCTTGAAGAAGGTAATGATTGTTGCCAGCCGCGGGTCGCTGGATGCGATTTATCCAGGTTTAATACTCGCAAATGGGGCCAGAATGGAGGGGATCGAGGCGTCAATGTTTTTTACTTTTTTCGGCCTAAATGCTCTGGTCAAAAAGACCATGCATTCGCTGAAGGTGTCGACCGTTGGAAACTCGGCATTCAATATGGCTATGCCAATGCTAGGGCTACCGATGACAATGCCCTTTCCAACGTGGATGGGCGCGATTCCAGGGGTCTCATGGTTTGCTACATCGCTTATGAAAAAGAAAATGGAACAGCTCGATATTCCACCGGTCGGAGAATTCCTTGAGATGATTTCCGACTCCGGCGGAAAGCTCTTCGCCTGCAAGCTTGCGATGGACATGTTCGACCTCAATAGAGAGGATTTATGCGATCAGGTTGATGATGTGCTGACCGTTGGTCAGTTCTATGCAATGGCTGGCGGCCCGCAGACGCAAATTTTGTTTACGTGAAAATCCATTTACCTGCATGAAGCACAGTTTAGGCAAGCGACAGCTTGACCTATCCCAACCCAAAGCGTTAGAGCGTCAGCGAGGGGCAAGCGTCAGTCGGCTTTGCATACGACAATATCCTCCTCAAACAACAACTCCTGGCGTCCGTCTACAAGCCAATCAACAGTAGGACTGTCGAACGTTGAGTTCTGCACTCGAACGCAAAGCAGCGCCGTTTCCGAATCATCCTCATCAAACTCCACAAGCTTGAAAATGACAGTCACAGCATCATGGGCTATACGATCCTCTCGATCTACGACAACCCAAAGGCGATCGCGAACCAGCACTCGGTTTCCGACTCTCCATTGAAATAATCGTGAGTGTCCGGGCGTGTACCGAATGCGGTCCGCGAACCACCAGTTGCGAATCGTTGATAGGATCTCGCTTAACATGCTGTCAGGTTTTCGGCAAATTGACTTGTGTCTTGAGACTTTCCAGCTCGATCGATAATGATCGCTCGCGTTCCTGCGATTCGAACTGGCGTTCGAGCTCCGAAGCTTCAGGATCCTTGCCATCCATGCGATCCCAGGCTTCAACAATCGACTCCTGTCGCTCCACTTTTTGCTCAAGTCGGCTGAATTGAGCAAATGCAGATTGACTGCCCGCTCGGTCAATTGCGCCGTTGATCTTCTGGGTTGAGTTGGCTCGAGCCATACGTGCAGTCAAAAGCGTCTTCTTTTGTTTTGCTTGTCGGATCTTGTCCTCAAGGTCACGCACTGCGTTCTGAAGTTTGGTAACTTCAGATAACTGCGTGGCGTGCTGGGACGAGTACTGCTCTAAGCGTTCCGAGATGATCAGCTTTTGATTCAATGCCGACTTCGCACTGGCTTCGTCGCCGCGTTTCATCGCAGCCAGGGCGCGCTCACCCCATTTCTGCAATTCAACTTGCTCTCGCTCGGCCCGCTTACGCATTTGGATTTCGTCGGCGATGGCTTCTGCTACGCTGGAGCGCACTCCGCAAAGTTCCTCATCCATGTCAAGGATGAGCTGATAGAGCATTCGCTCAGGATCCTCCACTTTTTCGCGAAGGGACGTAATGCTTGAACGCATCACTAGAGAAAACTGGGATAACCAAGTCATGATGTTGTAACCTTTCAAAAACAGGATTAATCACTGAACACAAAAACTGTTGCTTCATTGCAAGTTGTCGCTTGGATAGCGCCAAATCACATCCTCGCTAGTTCCAAGTTGCTAGCTCTGCCGAAATCATCCGTATCTTGGCCAAGACATTCTCACGGTGGTTTTCACAGATCGCGGCCAAAGCGATGACTGCACCACCCAGGCCGACGCCCGCTACCCAAAGCAGGGTTGGATTGTCATTGGTGGATTGAATGATCATCCCGCCAATGTCGGCTAGTAAGAAAGCGGTTCCTGTATACATGAGGACCCGTATCCGTAGTCCAATCGCTAGCAGAATGACCAAAACGCAAAGAACCATGAGCGAGAAAAGATGCAGCCAGCATGAGCCAAGGATCCCGAAGACCGGCGACACCAGAATGATCAACGCTCCCAAATAGCGAATTGGATCGTGCGCCCTTTTTGGCAGTTCCTTTTTTAGAAGCTCGACAATCCATAGGATGGAGAGCCCAATCGGCACGCAATAGAATTGAGGATCGGTTATGCCATTCGTTAGCCAAATTAGTGCCAATCCAATGTTTAGAATTCCTGCCGACAATACGACATAGCGTCTCTTCTCACTTTTTATTCCGTGGAAGAAATAGATTGCGGCTGCAAATAGCAATGCAACATAGTTGCTCGACTGCCATGAAGGGGTGGCATTCAATCGATGAATAGGAAGGGATGGTATTGCCTCGTGCATCACTGCTAGAGCCGCAACTAGTCCAGGTACAATCACCCCAATCATTCTCAACGGATTTGCGAAACAGCCGCATCGCGCATGATCTTGAACAACCTTGGACAACCACAAACTGATAGCGGCAACCACGACGAGAGCCAGTTGACTCAGTCCCGTTCCAATCTCGATCCAACTTTGATCCCATCCCCAAACACCGATCAGCCCGATGGTAGCCAAGCATCCCCAAGCGTGCGTTAAACGTTGCGTTCTAATGGCGGCCAAAAATTCGCTAGAGAGCAAGAACACTATTCCAAGCACAACAAGCGATTGTCCCAACACGGAAGCGAGCGGTCCCATGCAAAGCAAGACAAATTGAATCGTTGCAAGGAGCCTTAAATTCGTGCTCCACCATTCTGCTCCCAAGACGCTGATTTTGCGAAAGGCCGTGTCCGAAACAAGAATGCTAAGTGTTATGGCGGGAAACAAGGCAGCCCCAATGGTCATCATTTCTGTCAACGAGTAGTTTTGAATGACCCAGCCCTGGGCGCCCGCAAGGGTCGCTATCAGTAGCAGGGCATGAACGTTGCATAGTATTGCCAAGAACATCTTTTCGCCGCGGATGGTCATGCCCCCCCTAGCGATCAAAAGGGTTGGTACCGAGATCGCCACGGCAATACGGATTGGAACCGAAAGATAGACGAACCCAACGAGTGCGATCGCACTCAGCCAAATTCGACTAATGAAGCATGCGATTTCAAAGTGCTTTCTTGCTGCAAAATGAAAGATCATGCAGAGTAGTGAAGCGATGCATACCCAAATGACTGGCGCCCAAACTTGGGAAAGCATGTTTGGACAGCTCGATACAAAGAACGCGGTCGTATAGATTGGCGCTATGACAGCAAGTCCACTTGCCGCCCATCGACTTCGAGGAAGCAAGACGCTCGCTGCCAGCCATCCCACTGCAACTGTTTGCGCCAATCGCGGCGCCCCCGAATCATTCCAAAGGATATTCACTTGCAAAATGTGAGGAACATACAGAATCAATACCAATCCGACGGTTGCGATCGTCCCCATGTCACTGATTGCGATGATGTGGCATCGAAACCAGCGAACAAAGCGGTGCTTCCATTGGACCGGCGGCGCTTCGCATGACAGAACGAGTAGGTTCTGCAAATCCAGACCAAATGAGCGACGTAGTTCGACGAGGTTAGTTGTCTCCTTTGTGGTCCATCGAATCAGCACTAGTCCAGCAATGGAAACGCAAGCAGCAATCATGGCGGCTGCGTCTGCAATTTCAACCCAGGACCAGCCAAGGTGGTTGGCAAAGCTTACCGCACTTATTGCCGGTAACAGCGTCGTCACGAACGCTACAAGGTAATGTTGTGTGCGAAAGGTAACGAGTGACAAGGCGGCTAGCAGCAAAACATCAATACTTAGGCTGCTCGCGTCGGCGATATTCTCGGTCGTAACCGTTAGGCAGGCCAATCTCAAACAGGCCAAAACGGCCACCATGAACAAACCCAATTGGTTGGCGACGGCAATCGGACGATTGGAGCGATCGACGAACGGAAGACCGTGACAAGACTCCGGTAAAGGAATCGCTTCGATGACCGAATCCACCAGCCTGGAGCTATAGAATGCGATGCCTACGACGAGCAGGCTAAGTACCGCGCAGTTGATGGACAGCGAAGCTCCAACCATGGCATTCGCAAATGGAACCCAGCTTCCCGCACACAGAACAATGGCCCCGAGCGAACCGAGCATGTAGCGGCGATCTCGGAACGCGATGGCATACGCTGCAAAGCATACGACATTGATCGCCGCGACAACGAACACCGCTTTCTCGTTGAAGAGAGAACTGCACCATAGAAGGATGGTAACGCCGGTAACGTACATTTTAATCGGTGTGCTAATGTCCGTTCGACGAACCCTCGCAAGTGCGCGACTCGCGACAGTCAAAAGAGCCAATAGTGGCAAGTAGGTAATCCCATAGAAGGCGATTGGAAGTTTTTCCTCGTGGACGGCAGATGCTGCCCCGGCTTTAAGCAAGTTGACCCATTCGACTATCAAAGTCGGTGCGCATTGATATGCAATGGTGACCAGTACCAAGGCCAGCGCGGTAAATGTCCAATGTCGAGTATCGTATGCGACGACAAAGAGCAACGCCGATGCTACTATGGTCGTGGGTACGACCGCGTAAGTGGTGGGCCCAACAAAGTGAAAACCCCAAAAAGAAATACTCACACCGACGAAGGCCAGTAGGACGCCGACGAACAATGGCAACGCAATGCTCCATGGCAATGGCCGAACCAAATCCCCCGTGCGTTCTCGAAACACTGTCGCAATGCTTCTTGTCGTCGCAAGCACAGTTGCAGCCAACATGACGGTCGCAAGTCCTAACCATTGCGGTGGCACAGTGAAAAGTACCTTGGTGCTGCAAAGCAATAAAAACTGAGCTCCTAAAAGCAAAATTGGGAAAAAGCCAAAGATGCGAGGCATTCGATGCTCTTCGGTCAACCAAAATGTGTGTCGGTTGACTTTGATCACGCCTACCGTCATGACCGCCCAGCTTGCTGCAATAAATGCCAGACCTGCCCATGGCTCAGGCAAATTCGGTACAACGCCAGCTATCGCTAACAGTAAGTAGCTTGCTTGAAAAGTTAGTTGGTGTCCTCGAAGGAAATGATGGAACACGTTTCTGCTGGCGAAGCCGAGCAGTGCCGTTGCGGGCAGAAAGAGCAGAGCCACCTCGAAATAAATAGGCAAGCCCGTAGTGCTTGGTTGAGTGGCTACCCATCCTAGGCCGAGCATTATGACTGGCATCAGAAGGATGCAGAGTGCTCGCATCACATTGCCCGTCGACTTAAGCCCGAGTCGCCTGTCGGATATTTCTGCGAACGCGTAGATGGCGGCCGTGTATCCCAACATTGCCAAGTACTTGATAGCTGCGGGCCAATTCGACCATTGCTTAGTAACAAGCATTAA
>JANLUJ010001245.1:0-4297 GCA_031363425.1 Pirellula sp. | reverse complement strand
CGACGTCTCAATCGCACGGAATACCGAAACACAATACGCGATTTGATGGGAGTTGACTTCAATGCGGAAGTTGTTTTTCCACCCGATGATACTGGATTTGGATTTGACAATATCAGCGAGGCAATGTCGCTTTCACCCATGTTGATCGAAAAGTATTTTCAAGCCGCCAGATCGATCGTGGAGGAAGCAGTGCCGAAGACAACCTGGGTTACGCCATCAACCAAGTGGTACGGAAAGGAGTTTCTGTCCGAGGATCATTCCAAAAACGGCAGGAGCATTCGGCATGACCAGCCTGTCACGGTGCAAAAGCGTTTTGAAATCAAACACGCTGGCGAGTACCGCTTGCTTCTAAAGGAAAAGCTGGACGGTTCCTTTGATTTCCATCCTGGGCAATATCAAATCAGGAGTTCGCTGGATGGCAACGAACTCTACACCGACAAATACAAATGGGAAGAAGACAAGTTCATTGACCATGTTTTTGTGCTTTCACTCGCCCCTGGATCGCACGATCTCTCGATTCAACTATCTACCCTAGAAGATGGAGAGTTCGAAATAAGCGAAGTGGAGTCAAAGACTCGCTCCGTGACCTATGAGATTTTGTCCGCTACCCTTGATGGCCCGATGGGCGAAGCGTTCCGCGAACATCCCCGTGGCTACCAGTTTTTCTTCCCCCGCGAAGCGCCACCCACGGACTTGGCCGGGCGTCGAGAATACGCTTTGGAAATCTTGTCTCGATTAGCCACCAAAGCTTATCGCCGTCCAGCAAACCCTATCTCTTGCGAACGGCTTGTATCCATCGCAGAATCCATTTACCAACAGCCAGAGATGACTTTCGAGTCGGGAATTGAAAAAGCCATGATGGCTGTCTTAGCCTCACCGCAATTCTTGTTTAGAGCCGAAGAAGTTGAAACACTCGATGAGGTTAGCCAATATCCCAAGGTAGATGAATATGGGCTCGCATCAAGGCTTTCTTATCTGCTTTGGTCCACTATGCCGGATGACGAACTCTTTGCACTAGCAGCTCGAGCAGATCTTCGCAAGAACTTGGTCTCGCAAATCGACCGTATGGTTCAGGACAAACGTTGCAGCGAGTTTGTCGAGAACTTTGCAGGGCAATGGCTTCGAGCTCGGGATGTAGAAAATGTTTCGATCGATCCTATCGCAGCTATGGGCTTTCAAAAGGAGTATTCCATGCTTCGAAATCGATTCGCTGGCCGCGGACTTGGACGGCGATCAAGGCAAAATGAATCAACCGAACCACCAGAGACGGTCACGGCACGTGCGCGTTTCACTGAACTCAATGAAATGCGAAATCGATTCGACGCAAGCGTTCGTAGTGCAATGCGAAAGGAAACCGAGATGTCCTTCGAGTACATTGTCCGGGAAGACAAAAGTTTGTTGGACCTGATCGATGCTGACTACGTATTCGTCAACGAAAAGCTCGCAAGTTTATACGGACTTGAAGGAATTACCGGCAATGCAATGCAACGCATCTCATTGCCAGCCGGAAGTCCTCGAGGTGGAGTATTGACACAAGGAACCATGTTAGCCGTAACCTCCAATCCGACGCGAACTTCGCCAGTCAAACGAGGTTTGTTCATTCTTGACAACATTTTAGGCACGCCAGCTCCGCCTGCCCCCCCCAATGTTCCAGCGCTTGAGGATGCAGCGGATCGATTTGGCGGCCGCGAACCATCGCTTCGCGAACTATTGGCTGCACACAGAGAAGCTCCACTCTGTTCATCTTGCCATTCACGAATGGATCCTCTAGGCTTGGCGCTAGAGAACTTCAATGCAATCGGTGGATGGCGAGAAAAGGACGCGGATCAGCCAATTGAAAGCGCCGGCGAACTTATTACCGGAGAAAAATTCAGCGATATTCGCGAATTAAAACGGTTATTGAAAACCGATCGTCGAAAGGATTTTTACCGTTGCGTGACCGAAAAATTATTCGTGTATGCGCTTGGTCGAGGCTTAGAATATTACGATGATGTTGCAGTGAACACGATTGTCGAAAAATTGGATCGCGATGGTGGACGTTTTAGCGTCCTATTATACGAAGTCATCAACTCGGCACCGTTTCAACGACGGGCGTTATCACAAGAAGAGTTGCATCAACCTCAAGGGCAATAGAGCGATGAAAAAATCCATTCAAAGTCGTCGAGCTTTTCTTCGTGGTGCTGGCGTTAGCGTCGCCATACCTCCCATGCTGTCCCTCTTGACTCGAAGCGAAGCCGCGTCGCTTGCCGCCTCGACAACGGAGTCTGGCGTCCCGCTTCGCATGGCCTTTATGTCCATCCCGAATGGCGTGCAACAGGACCACTGGTTTCCGACTACGGATGGTGACAAACTGGCGCTGAGCCCTACCATGCAGCCGCTGGAATCGGTTAAGCATCAGCTGCAAATTATTGGGGGATTGAAACATGAAAATGCAACTGCAGGCAACGATGGCGCCGGCGACCATGCCAGGGCCAATGCAACGTTCTTGACCGGCGCTCGAGCTCGCAAGACAGCGGGCAAGGACATTCACGTTGGAATTTCGGTCGATCAAGTGGCCGCACAAAGCACCAGCGGCTCAACACGTTTCAATTCGCTGGAGTTGTCGAGCGACGCCATTCGCAATTCAGGTAGCTGCGACTCGGGTTATGCTTGCGCCTATCAGTACAATCTTTCATGGAGTTCAGCAACGACCCCCGTAACGCCAGAACCGAATCCGAGACTGGTCTTCGAGCGACTATTCGGTACCGGCTCGCATGGGCAGCGTCAGAAGAATTTCGAGCTTAGGCAAAACTCAAATCGATCGGTTCTCGATTTTGTTCTGGAAGACGCTCGCGATCTGCAAAAGAAACTTGGTGCATACGATCGGCACAAACTGGATGAATATGTCTCAGGCGTAAGGCACGTTGAAGAGGGAATCCGATCCACCGAAAAATTTGGCTCTGTTCCGGACCCGACCCAACAAACTCCGGTTGGCATCCCAAATGATTTCGGAAAACACATTGAGATCAACTTGGATTTGATGTTGCTCGCGTTTCAAACCGATTCGACCCGAATAGCGACGTTGCTCATAGGATACGATGGAAGCAATCGGACGTTCCCAAACCTAGGAATTAGTGAGGGGCATCATTATTTGACCCACAACCAGCGAGTCCCTGAGCTGGCAGAAAAGGTCGCTAAGATCGATCGATTCTATATCGAACGACTCGCAGCCTTTTTGGAAAAGATGGATTCGGTAAAAGATGTGGATGGAAATACGATGCTTCACAATAGCATGATTGTGTACGGTGGTGCCATAGCCGACGGCAATCGACATACGCATGCGAACCTACCTGTGATTCTGGCGGGGTCGGGTGGCGGCAAGTTCACCACCGGCCGATACTTGAAAGTGCAAGACAAGCCGATGTCCAATCTCTATGTCGAGATGTTGAATCGATTTGGGATAGCAACCGATTCATTTGGCGATTCGACCGGGCGACTCGAGGAAATTCTCTAACCATTGTGGCACGGCGGTCTCCGCCGTGAACGGCGCGGTTGACGAAACCATTGTGGCACGGCGGTCTCCGCCGTGATCAGTGCGAGTGATGACCACACATCATCGCAAACAATCAAGAGAGCGACGAATGGACTTGGAAAAGCTTCGAGAGACCGCGTTTCAATTGAAAATAGGAAACTACTCACGACATGTATTTTTGTGCATCGGTGAATCATGTTGTTCCAGAGAACAGGGCGAGCTCGCTTGGAATGCATTGAAGAACCAGCTCAAGGAAAGGAAGCTTTCGCTGTCGACCGGTCCAGCTGCTTGTTATCGGACCAAGGTCGGTTGTTTGCGAATCTGCATGGGTGGCCCCATTTTGGTTGTCTACCCTGAGGGAAACTGGTACGGCGGAATGACGGCGGAAAGGATCCCTGAATTTATCGAACGTCAGATTGTTCATGGCGAACCGATTGAGGAATGGATTTTTGCTAAGAATCCCCTCTCTGTCGCACCCGGTAGGTGCGACCTACCGTAGGTCAGACTTGCAGAGAACGACTTTGGGCAGACAGTGTTGCTTCAAGTTTAGCTTGGAAGCAGAACAATCCAGCAGGACAAGCCTGCGGTATTTCTGAATCCCAGCTGCATGGACCGGTGGTTCGTTCGGGCTTTTTGGCTACCCACGGAGTCCATATTAGCGCATGCTCGATTCACCGTTGACACGCGAAGCCATCTGGCTCGGAGGATTCGCGGGGGCGGATGGGAGGTACATGAGCGATTCATTGGTTCCTGTATGTTCCTTGAGCTGATTGGCAACGCTTCCGG
>JANLUJ010001220.1:0-4502 GCA_031363425.1 Pirellula sp. | reverse complement strand
TGCGTCGGATTTGAGGTCGCATTGTTGGGCGTAGTGAGCGAACAGGATGCGACCGGTGGCGAATGTCGCGACCAAACGAGAAGACGCCGCGCATCCGATCGCGGCGTATTTGGGGTTATATGTTTGTTACAGAAGCCGTCCGAGCAGGCTTCGTTTCATCGATTCGATCGCTTCGCAAGCGATGAGATGTTCTTCGATCATCAATTCGCTGGCTGGTCCCGGGTTCTTTGCGTCTTCCTCCTCCAACGCGTCCGCCAGGCTTCGCAATCCTTCAACCGCTTTGTAGTAGGCTTCTCTCAAAAGCTTTTCGTTTGTCTTCTTGTCGTTGGTCATCTTCGTGTTTCCTTATCGAAAAAGGGTTTTGATCGTTTATGCGTTATCACATGTGCCATGGACTTCGTAAAAGATCAAGCAAACATTCGATTGAATCGAGGAAGATTCTGCATGAATAATTGAAAGCGACATGGACCGTATGTTTGCCCCAACGTGGCGTGCAAATTTGAATGGCATAACCAGGCGAACATGCAAACAAGACTAGACACTGGCCAACGTGTCGCGAACGGTGGCAAACTACCAAATCACGGAGGACAGCAATGAGTGAAGGCAACAACCAGGTCGACCCAACGCGACTTTCGATCGAGCAGGCAGGAAAGCTACTTTCGGCCGCTTATCGAGAAAGAATCGAGGTCGCGAAGATTCAAGAAGACATCGACGCCGGCGCACCGACCAACGCCGACGGGACGATCAACCTTGTGAACTATTCTGCATGGCAAGCTGAGGAGATGGACCGTGGGGAGTAAGCCTACGGAACTACGAAGAAGTGTCCGGTCGTCAAGAAGTGGCGATCGAACGATGCAATTTTATCAACCCCAAGATCACGAGCAATGATATGAGTAGAACAATCGGTAAAGCTGAGCCCTGCGGCGGAAAGCCTTTGAAAAAGTATCCAGCTTCGATTGAACTGACTTTCACTGACGAACGTCAAGATTGCAACCTGTTCTTCAATGACGGATTTTCCGAATTTGAGAGCTTTTGGATGTTCGCCTCGTTTAACCAACAACGTGAGTGTCTCGTCAATTACGTAATCACTAGTTTCGAGTGGTTCCATAACCGAATCGAACCATTTAAGTGTTCTCTGATGGGTCGGTTCTTTTTCGACGAAAAGAGAAAACCAAACGCCCGTATCGACAAAAATCATTCCGCATTACCGTACAGTATTTTGTCGTGGTCGATGCCTGAAAAGCCGTCATCGGCGCTCAATGATGGAAGATCAATAATTTCACGTATTTTGGCCTTTGCGGCTTCAAGATCGTATTCCGACCCAATATCCAGTTTACTTGACTCAATCGGCGTGACTAAGACGCTTGAGCCCTCCGGAAGAATGCCGCTCACGTTTATTCGAATCTGACCGTCCTGAACAGTGCCTTTAATAACCATTTCGATTCTCCTTGACTGAATTCGATCACTCTATTTTACACGGAAGTCGGTTCCTTGCCACTCGATCCTAGAAAACTAAAACCAAGCGAGTTATGCCGTTTGCTGAACTCGACGCCACTGGGCGAAGTGATTAGCGAGCGGCAGTTGTATCGGCACCGCCAAAGAGCCGGCAATCGCATTGGAGATGGCAAGACAGTCGACTTGTTGCGATACTGTGCGTGGATGCATGTGGTAAGGCATACGCCCAAGCCAACATCGGACGTTGATCCTTATGAACGCATGAAGGAGTCGGCTCGCGCTCGCAACGCTGCGCTTGCGCTAGCCGGTAGAGACATCGGGGAACTACCCGCTGTGGAGAATCCGGATCGCAAGGAGCGGGCGTCGGGAGACTTTCAGTACTTCTGTGAATCGTATTTTCCGTTGACGTTCCACCTAGGTTGGTCTCCCGATCATGTGAAGGTGATTCATAAGATCGAGCAAGCCGTCGTGCATGGTGGATTGTTTGCGCTCGCTATGGCGCGAGGCAGTGGCAAAAGTTCCATCGCTGAAGTTGCCTGCATTTGGTCCGTGCTCTACGGTCATCGTGAGTTCGTTTGCTTGATCGGCAGCGATGAGGGTCATGCCTGCGATATGCTCGAATCGATTAAGACAGAGCTCGACAGCAACGATTCGCTATTAGCCGATTTTCCAGAAGTGTGCTTTCCAATCCAAGCACTCGACGGGATATCTAATAGAGCCAATGGCCAGCTATTCAAAGGCAGCCGAACTCATATAGGTTGGACCGCCAAGGAAATTGTTCTTCCGACAATCGCAGATAGTCCAGCCAGCGGAGCGATCATCAAAGTTGCTGGGATCACTGGTCGTATTCGCGGTCTAAAGTATAAGCGCTCAGACGGCAGATCGGTGCGCCCTTCGCTGGTTATTTTGGACGATCCTCAAACAGATGAAAGTTCAAGATCGTTATCTCAATGTGCCAACCGTGAAAGCATCCTTGCTGGCGCAGTGCTAGGTCTTGCTGGACCAGGAAAAAAGATTTCCGGTATCATGCCTTGCACGGTAATCCGACCTGGCGACATGGCGGATACTATTCTCGACCGCGACAAGCATCCCGAATGGAATGGCGAACGGACACGAATGGTCTACTCGTTTCCAACGAATGAAAGCCTTTGGCAACGGTATGCCGAGATTCGAGCCGAGGGATTACGAAATGGTGACGGCGGATCGTCGGCAACCGAATTCTATCGACAGAACAAAGTCGAGATGGACGAAGGATCGATAATCGGTTGGCCGGAGCGATTCAACTACGACGAGCTTTCCGCCATCCAACATGCAATGAATCTTAAGCTGCAGGACGAAGCCGCATTCTTCGCCGAGTACCAAAATGAACCCTTGCCAACTAAGGTCACGTCCGAAGGAGTTCTGTCGGCCGACGAGATCGCTCGCAAAATCAATCGCATGGAGCGTTGCATTCTATCAATCGGTTGCAACCAACTAACCGCCTTCGTCGACATCCAACAGAAGTTGCTCTACTACATGGTCGTCGGATGGGAAGATGATTTTACAGGATATGTGGTCGATTACGGAACGTATCCAGACCAGCGACGATCGTATTTCACCCTGCGGGATGCGAGGCTAACACTCACTACATCAGCAGAAGGAACAGGACTCGAAGGATCGATTTACTCTGGCTTAAATGCTTTAACGTCGGATCTGCTCGATCGAGAGTGGGTCCGAGATGACGGCGCCGCCATGAAGATCAGCCGCTGTTTGATCGATGCCAATTGGGGTCATTCCACCGATGTGGTCTATCAATTCTGCCGGCAATCAAAACATTCGGCCATTGTAATGCCAAGCCATGGACGGTTTGTGGGCGCTTCGAGTATGCCATTCAGTGAATACAAAAGGCGACCAGGCGACCGCGTTGGCCTGAATTGGCGTATCCCGAGCGTACATGGCAAGCGAGCAATCCGGCATGTTATCTTTGATACGAATTGGTGGAAGTCATTCGTTCACGCAAGACTAGCCGTGGCAATCGGCGATCGAGGTTGTCTCTCCCTGTTTGGCAACAATCCCGAGCCGCATCGGATGCTCGCAGAACAACTGACGGCAGAATACTACATCAAGACGGAAGGCCGCGGCCGCACTGTGGATGAATGGAAGTCTCGCCCCGACCAGCCCGACAACCACTGGCTGGATTGCCTTGTCGGAACTGCCATGGCTGCATCTATGCAGGGATGCGTGCTGTTTGGAACGGACGGTGGCCGGTACGTCAAACGAAATGATCGTGTAAGCTTCAAGGAACTTCAGAAAAAGCGTCAATCTTGAGAATGCGTCTCGGGCGAATCGGTAACGTCTCTTCAACTGCTCGCGTCATTTGGGTAAGAATGGCGGAAAACGCAGCGTTGGTTGCACTGAATCAAGAAATGGGAGTAACAAGATGAAATGGCAGGATCGCATATCAGTAGACCCGATGGTTTGTCACGGCAAGGCGTGTGTGAAAGGAACTCGAATTTTGGTTTCAGTTGTTTTGGATAATCTCGCTTCGGGCCTTAGTCGGTCGGAGATTCTGCTCAGCTACCCAACATTAAGGGGTGAGGATATCGATGGCTGTATCGCTTATGCTGCAGAGCTTGTGCGTGAGCGGTTTGTGACGTTGACGCCTGGTGCGGCGTAAATGCGGTTTAAGGTTGACGAAAATCTACCTAACGGATTATTCGAACTTCTTCGTGACAACGAACATAAGGCGATGACCATTTTCGATTAGCAGATCAGTGGAGGGACATTGCTCTTTACTTCGCTCAGCCGATTGAGCTCGATTCCCTTCCGCCCAACAGGTACAATTATCACGGTTTCCGTCATTGCGCCGAATTCCAAACGGAGAATGACGAATGGGACATTTCGGTGAGCGACCGCTTACAGGTTGATGCGGAGCTCAAAATCACTCAAAGGTAATTCCATCATGTCAACAACTGAAGCCGCATCGGGAGTCTTTGAGGAAATAGCTCAACTATTTGCGTCGTCACCAAGTGATGAACAGATCTTGAGTTTCCGCCCTTCGGCGGAGG
>JANLUJ010001216.1:0-14762 GCA_031363425.1 Pirellula sp. | reverse complement strand
CCTTCTATTTGCAACCGTCCAGCGAGCGCAAGGTCGTTTTGGTCAGTGCGGGCGTTGGCATTACGCCGATGTTGCCTATGTTAATTGAAGCTATTCGGAGACCTTCTCAAACCGTCCACGTTTTCGCTCAATTTCGGGATGTGGCCCACATGCCGTTCGCCGATTCGCTTTCCGATCTGGCCACAAAGCGTCCCAATGTTTCCATGAACATTTGGATCAGCCGTTTTCCGAGTGGGGTCAAAAGGTCAGCTCGCAGTCTGTTCCATGAAGGAAAATTTCAATCGAATCATTTGTTAGGCCATGACGGTGCAACGAACACAAGCGATTATTACCTGTGTGGCCCTGAAGCCTGGCAGGAGAAAATTCGAACAGGATTATTGTTGGCTGGCGTGCCATCAGAATCGATTCGATTCGAATTATTTCAATCTGCAGAATCGCCAATGCTTTCAAACGAGAACATGGCTGAACACAATATCCATTTTAAACAATCTGGCTCAAACGCTCGCTTCGAATCTTGCCATCGAAATCTTCTAACCTGCGCAGGCCAAAACAATGTTTCTCTCGAAAGTGGTTGTCGAACCGGTGCCTGTGGTAGTTGCGCAGTCAAGCTGCTAAGGGGAAAGGTCCGATACACGCGGCGGCCACAGTTTCATACTCAATCGAGCGACATACTTCCCTGCGTATGTGTGCCCGAAACCGATATCGAATTGGACGCATAATGCGTGCTCGGTCTGGGCGGCCAGCAAAGAATGCCTGCCCCAGGCCTTGATCATGCCAAATCGTCAGAAAAATGGATCTAAGCGGAAGCT
The DNA here is from genome assembly GCA_031363425.1 of Pirellula sp. Classification (GTDB taxonomy): domain Bacteria; phylum Planctomycetota; class Planctomycetia; order Pirellulales; family Pirellulaceae; genus JBKCUI01. The sequence continues at coordinate 13,953 of JANLUJ010001216.1, read as the reverse complement.
ACTGCGGTGGTCGGAGCCCGGTCGGAGCCCAACCAAATATTCCCCGAACCATCGAGACCCATCGAGGCAAACCGATCATTTATAGCCGTGGGAACTTTGCTTTCGACTATTTCCCCGTGGATCCACCCGAATGGATTGGCCGGGTTGCGATGATCGAAGTCGAGCCGTCGGGCATCGTTGGTTTCGAAATCAAGACCATTATCTTGGATGCGGCAGGTTGTCCTAAGCCCGCTCCGACGCAATAATTGCACCTGGAGCCCCCTCCAATCCTCGCAATCGTTCAGACCGCTACCGAAGCACGCCTTGGGCCGTGTTTTGCACGGCCCAGGGGGGCCATACTACGACAATAAAACTACAGCCCGAGGCCTAAGAATCGTCGGCCCGGGCCGAACACCGGTTATTTAAGACCAAATTGATTTCTTCCCGCGTGACTGGAATGTGTGCTTTGCGTAGATTAGTCTAGACACTTAGATTTTTTCCTCGTTTGTTCTCTCTGTTCCAAGTGACGACCGGCATGGCAAACTACGTATCCCTCGATGAAGCTGCAAAGATCCTCGGCATCCACGCCGATGAACTTGTTGAGATGCGATCGCGTGGCGAAATATTTGGATATCGTGATGGGAAATCTTGGAAATTCAAATCCGAAGAAATTCAGCGAGTGCAATCGGAACTGGGTGGAGACGCCATGGATGAGGAAGCAGGTGGATCATCCATCCTCATCTCCGAACGGCAAGTTGGTCCGTCAGGAAGCAAGAGTGGATCGACCGTCGGCAAAGCGGGAGCCAGCGACTTGGAACTTGGAAGCGACCTCAATCTAGCTCACGACGAAGAAAATATGGGGAGCGACGTGGCGTTGGTGCCTGATCCAAAGAGTGGTAGCGGTGTGCGATTGGTCAATCGAAAGCCTAGTTCGTCGGATGGCAGTAGTGTTGAACTGGATGGAGATGGGAAAGGATCAAACCCTGCGGATCTCAAGTTACCACAGGAGGGCGGTTCGGGAAGCGAAGTTGAACTAGGAAGCGATTTGAATCTGGCCGGCGATGAATCACCTGACAGGAGCGGTTTGGATTTGATGGGAAGCGACTCCAAAGTTGTGACTGGATCAGGAAGCAGCGGTAGTCTCGGCCTAGGAGCAGACCTCGAGCTAGCGAGTGATGACGAAGATGATTTGGTTTTGGGTTCGGATTCAGGTGTGGGGCTTGCTTCGGAGAGCGGAATCAATCTGATGAGTCCATCCGACAGTGGCTTATCCTTGGAAGATGAACCGCTGGATCTCGCGGGGACGGGTATCTCTGGACTCGATCTCGGCGGTGAAGTCGCCAGTGGTTCTGGGTCAGGTGTTGGGTCGGCAAGCGGAGTCAGCGGACTTGGTAGCGGTGCCTTGATCGATTTCCAACAGGGAGAGGAGTTTCAACTCACGCCTTCCAGCGGTGGCATCGAGGTAGACGATGACAGTGGCTCACAAGTCATCGAGTTAGAGGATTCGAGCGAGTTCGGCGCGATTCCAGCAGGTGGGGGCATCGGCGGATTTGATCCAATCGACGAGCAAGGCGGATTTGGGAGTGAGGGCTTTGGAGACGACGCTGCTTTAGCGGGTGGAGCGCTCGCCGCAGGGGCGATGCGGGGTGTCCCCGAAACTCCCTACGGTACTCTCGATGTAGTCATCCTACTCTTGATTCTATTGCTCATGGGAATGGGCGGATTGCTGGTTACGGACCTAATGCGAAACATGTGGGCATGGGACGGTCAGAATGACTATACATCCGGCTTCACTTCCATGCTGGTTAAAGCCATCGGTGGGAAGTAGGGCGACCTGTGGCTGAAATTAACTATTCAGCGGTTATGGTCATGAGTGTTCCGGATTCGTATTTGATTCGAATCAAAGCCAACATGTGTTGAACTTGCCTCGTCGCCCAACTGTTCTCGGCGACGATGAGTCGATTTTCTGCATCCAGCAAGTCATTCAGGACGTTGCTTGGCGACGGGTTTTCGCCCATGAAATCGTCGAAGTGGACCTTGTGCCCATCCACTTCATCTCGAGTGGAAAGAGTGCTTTCAATCGCGGCTAATGTGGTGGAGTATGTGGCCTTTGCATTGGCAATTGCTGTGAAGATATCTGCATAGGCTTTCTTAAGCTCATTCGAATAATCGTTTTGAAGCTTTGCAATCTCCAATTGTCGACTGAGCAAATTCGACTTGGCTGTTCGATTGAGAACAGAGTTTTGAAATGTTACGCCACTCGAAAAGCTTGGCCTACCGGAGTCAAACTGATTGCCGTACGACTGGGCGAACTCATTGTTACCACGCAACCCTCGAACATAACTACTCGTCTCGAAATCCAATTGTGGGCGAAGTTCGTTCACGGCTAAGTTCTTTTGCACCATGGCAATTTGAATCGTTTGCTGAATCGCCAAAAGGTCGCCCCGATTATTGAGCGCTGCAACGAGCTCTTCTTCGATTGGAATATTCGGCAGCTCGTTTGACGGCATTGTCAGGGGGACAATTTCAAGACAAGTTTGTTGGTCTAAATCTGGTGAATTCACCAGCTGTCGCAGCGACGCCTGAAGTCCCCAAATGTTTGCCTTGGCTGTCTCAATTTGTCCTTGCTGATTGGCGATTGCCGCATTTGCACGAGAGACATACGCTTGGACTAAATCGCGTCCCTCTCGATTCACCAGTTGTTGCTTGATTTGCTTGAGTCGATCCTGCCCGTGTCTCGCTTGTTCTAGCAAATGCCTATTCAAGACCAGTTCCCAATACGTGTTGACAATATCCCAAGCATGTTTCTGCAGTTCCCGGTTCGCGGAAGCTATCTTCTCATCCGTTTTGATCCCTGCGATGCGAATGGAAGACGTATTGTAGTACTTGCCAGAACCTCGCATCAACGGTTGTGTGTAGTTCAGGCTTAGCTTGGTATCAGCTTGGTTGTTCGGTTTAAAAAACAGGGAGTTATTGTCGCGGGCGTTAAACATTTGTGACAACTCCGTTTTGCCCCCGAGGGCATTGCGATCGCGTATGCCGATAGAATTCTCCCAAAACTGTTCGTTGAGGCGAGGCGCACCGCCAGTTGTTAACGTGTTGCCCACTGGGTCCGATGTGTTGTGGTAATTGGTCTGCGCGAACCTACGTCTTTCCAATTCGCCCTGAGCACTCTGGATATCAGTGCGCTGAATTTTTGGGCCAATCAGGATGCTTTGGACTCTGGGTGAATAGAGCATCGAATGCCAAATAAGCTGCTCCAACTCAACTCGACATGTCTTGCTTGGATCATTTGCAAGTATTGGCTGGCTGCAAGCGCTTTGCCACCAAGGCAACCATTGCTCGCTCGAAAAGGGTGACTCGTCCGACCGAAATTCTGGTGGAGGCATGCTTTCCCGTTGGTTGGGAAATGGAGACGGGTCTTCGTTTGGCCGAACTACCTCGGTGGCGATTTTAGGTCGTGGAACTTCTGGTGGAGGAAGAACCGGCTTCGGTGCTGGAGCCGCGAGTGGAATTTGCGAAGCTGTCTGGGAGTTGAGCCCAACAAGTCGTTCGAATTCCTCGCTAGAGATTCCACTAGACGGCAATGCCTGCGGAACTTCGTACGTTCTTGGATTTGACTGCGCAATCAAAGCACTACAGAACAACGTCAGCAAAATTGCCGACGAGCTAAGTGTCGCTCTCGATATGCGTACGAATTCCAACACGTGCATCCTCCATGTCGCAACAGTTCTAGTAGTCCGTCCATGGACTACAAGAATAGAAATGCAGCTATCTTGCGTTATCGAGTCGGACGGGGCCGAAGAATCACCGGATGATGAGACTGTCTCCCGTTGTTTAAATAATCAGTTAGCCCAGTCGCCTCGGAAGTGAAAATCGCATTTCTCAACACAATCGCTACATTCGGAAAACCTTTCCCATCAAAACAACATCGCTTGTGATTTCATTTCTTCTTTGTGCATCTGCCACTATTTCTAAGCAACAGTAACGTGGCCACTACCCAAAAGTGCGGAGAATAACCCCTCTGTTGGCTAGAAGCCAAGCTAGACAATACACTCTTTTACCTTTCGGATCCTTTGATGCCACGGCTGAAGATCACCTATAAAATGGCGATCATCCTTGCGACTATGTCGTTTGGACCGATGTTGGCTGGAGGAATCTCTGGAATGATCCCTTTTGAAAACAATCAAAAGCAACGGGATCGGCAAGACATTAGCCGACAATTGGCTGCAGGCTGCTCTTCCTATTTATCCAACAAGGACAATAGCGGTCTTCAAAAATCCTGTAGAGCAGCGTTGATCCAGATTGCCGATCTCAGGAGCGTGAGCATCATTCGACACGACGGAATGGTTTTGTATGCAAGTCCCGACCACAATCGGCACTGGACCTTGCAACCGAATGAACCCTCCAATATCAATCAAGTACGTGTCCCGCTGGACCGAGGCAACAAAACGTTTGCCGAATTGGAAATAGCCTTTGAGCCAATATCTCAAAGCTTAGGTCCAACTCTAGTGAAATGGTTAATTCTTTTATTGGTCGGTTTTGTGTTGAATTTTGGTAGCTTCTCGTTTTTTCTCTCCCGTTCTTTGAGCGTGCTCGATCCGAAGAGCGCGGTCCCGAAGCGCGTTCGCAATACGCTCGATACGATCGTTGGTGGCGTCGTCATTCTAGACTCCGCCGGCAAGATGCTGCTCGTCAACGATTCGTTTGCAAAGAGCGTCGATCGTCGGACGGATGAATTGTTGGGCGAGAGCTTAGGCCAATTGAAATGGCGGAAGGAAACGGATGATGACTGGCCGTGGGACTACGCCCTGCGAGAACATGCTCAAAAAACAGCCGTCAAAGTCCATCTTGCGGTTGGACTCGATAAAGAGCTCAGTTTCGTAGTCAACGCGACCCCTGTCTTAGACGGGGATGAACGCGTTTCTGGAGCTCTTATTAGTTTCGAAGATATCACAGTAATGGAGTCACAGCGAAAAGACCTCCTGCAAGCCTTGTCGGATCTCGAAACCTCAAAGGAACAAATACGTCGACAGAACGAAGTGCTTCATGAGTTAGCGTCTCGCGATGGATTGACTGGCGCATTGAATCGACGAGCACTCTTCGAGAGGATCGAAGCGATCTGGAGTGAAAGAAACCAGGCGGATCGCGGAATCATTACGATTATGATGGACGTCGATCATTTCAAAAAACTCAACGACCAGCATGGGCACGCAGCCGGCGACGCTGTGTTAAAGGATCTGGTAAAGACAGTTCAGGAACTCATCGGCACTGCCGCAACACTAGCTCGTTATGGTGGCGAAGAATTCTGCGTGACCATGGACTCCGCAACCGTTGAGGAAGGCATCACGATGGCTGAGCGCATTCGAGCTGGAATCCAAGAGCGTTTGGCTCATCCGTACAAGGTCACGGCCAGTATTGGGGTTTCGAGCAGTCTTTTCGGTGCTCCCAGCCTTCAAGCGCAGATCGAGCAATCGGACCGCGCGCTATATGCAGCAAAACATGGCGGGAGAAATGCCGTCCGATGCTGGAATATGCAAATGGAATTGGACGCGATTGAAGCAGAGCGAAAGAAGGCCACCAAGCTTACCTCAATCGATATCGAAGAACATCCAATTTCGTACCATTCGGTTGTAACGCTGAACGCAGCCATGTCGTATCGCGTTCCAGAAATAGCGGCCCATTCGCATCGCGTTGCGGAAATGAGCGTGGTACTTGCACGCGGATTGATGTCGGTTGGCCAACTCTACTCGCTCGAAATTGCCGCGATGCTTCACGATATTGGAGTGACAGGAACATCCGATTCGGATTCCATTGCTCGGCTGCATTTGCTTAATCCGCGATACAAACCGTTGGTTGAAAACCATGTTCGCATTGGATGCGAAATTGCCAAAGCTGCCTTTCACTCCGTTGAACTGCTCGACATCCTCAAGTACCAAAACTATCCGTACGGAGGGCCCAGCGAGGTTGTCGGCGATGCGATTCCATTAGGAGCAAGGATTGTTGCAATCGTAAACGCTTACGATGCGATGACGTCTGAATTGGCTTCCTCGCCATGCAGCCATGAGGAAGCAATTGAAAATCTTCGAAAGGAATCGGGCGCTCTTTACGATCCGGTATTGGTGGAAAAGTTTTGCGATTCTCCGATGGGCTGGCGTCCATCAGGTTTAGTAAATGATTCCGAAATGAACGATCAGCACGCGATCATGATTGGTTATCAGTTGGAGCGAGTGATTCACAGTTTTGATTCTCGAAACCCGCTTGCCCTGAAGACGCGACTTCAGACTCTGCACGATATTGCTAAATCGATTGGCATGCCAGAGATTGCAGCCATCATTCAGGAATTGGCGAGCGAAGCGGACCGCAAAGCTGTGGCCGATTGGGACTCACTGCTTCCAATGCTTGAGGACCTCATCGAACTGTGCCTGATGATTCAGCGGGCTTATATGCGAAATGTGAACCCCATCAATAAGCCCAATCACTCGTTGTGAAAGCCGCGTCGCACAACATCGCATAACACTGACTTTTTCTCGTCCAACCTTAACAAGCATTCGCACATGTCACCCAGCCAATTCGCAAAACCATCGATTTGGTTGCAGTCTGCCGTCTTTGCGAGTGTCGCTTGCGTTTATCTATTCTTCGCTCCGAACTATCAATGGAGAAACGAAGAGACCGGCGCCGCGTATGGTGCAGACTTCATGCAGGAATGGGTCGGTGCCCGCATGATACTAACCGGGCACGTCTCGGAACTCTACGATTTGGACGTATTTAGAAGTTGGCAATACGACCGGAAGGTTATTGGATTTGAGTGGAAGACCGACCAGTATTTCCCGCCGGTTTACCCACCACCGCACTATGTTCTCTTCAGCCCATTCGCTTGCGTTCCCTACCGTTGGGCGGTTGTGATTTGGCTTTTGATACTTGTCGTATCAGCATTCTTTTCTGCAAAATTAATTGCCGCTATTGCGAACCATTCAGTCGCCAAAGAAAAACAGCCATCGATTGTCGAATCGCAATCCAAGTCCAAGCATATTTGGCTTGGATTGATTTTGTTTCCGTCGTTGCTGTTTTCGATCACGCTCGGTCAAAAGAGCGTTTGCTGGCTGATGCTGGTTTGTTTGACATGGCGATTGCTGCAAAGCCATCGCGATTACGCAGCCGGTATGGTGTTTGGAATCCTATCTATCAAGCCGACGCTGTTCTTTTTGATGCCACTAGTGTTGCTTCGAAATGGTAGATGGCGTTTTTTTGTCGGTGCCAGTTTGAGTGTTTGCATCATTTGGGGAACTACCGCATGCATCGTTCCCGCTGCTACCTGGACGGCCTTTGCCAAGGTTCTTGGGACGGCAGGAAACTATGCCGAGAACATTGGATACAAGATCGATTGGTCCTGCAACCTAATGACGATGGCTTACAGCCTTCCTTTGGATTTGGTTCAGTGGTGCAAATGGACGATATGCCTTCCTTTGTCAATCTACGTGCTTTACAGTGTGTTCGAAGATCGACACTACGCGGTCGATTCGCCCGAGAAAGCTCTCATGCTTTTAGGTTCGACAATCCTAATTAGCCCACACTCGTACCACTATGATTTATGCGTGTTGTTGCTGCCGATCCTGTGGCTGGCTTCGACCAAGACTCATCGTGGCATTGCCTACTATGGTCTCTTGGCCATCGGTGTCGCCATCGCTAGCAACGCTCAAGAGTTGTTCCACATCCCGGTTTTACCTATCTTGCTAATCGGGATGGTTTGCGAACTCAGGTTGTCGGGAGTTTTTCACGCAGTAGAGCAACCCGTCATCCAAAGAGATTCCGCTTTGCTTTCTCGAACATACTTGCCCCAGGCCTCAGATTCACACGGCACAGGCGGCCATGCTTCTGATCACGGCCCAGGGGGCCATGCTACTGATCACGGCCCCGGGGGCCATGCTACTGAGTATTAAATCGCAGGCATCTGGTCACCTTTCAGAAAACCTGGGACTTCAGGCTTCAAGGATTGGTTGAATTGCTGGTATACTAGGGTAGTCCCGCAACGGACAGGATATTCCGATATTCCTCCCGCCCTGAGAGCTATAGAACTTGAACCGAGTCACCAAGACATTGTCTGTTTTTGTATTTCTTGCGACCGCCGTCGTCGTGTCCTCGTCGATACTTCATGCGAATCCCGATTCCAGTGAATTGGTGCCGGTTGATTTCAGCCGAGCCATTCGTCCGATTCTCGCCAAGCAGTGTTTCTCTTGCCATGGTCCAGACAAACAAGAATCCGGTTTGGCATTGCACGAATTCGCAAAAGCAACAATCGAAAGTGATAGCGGGCGCCGGCCGATTGTGCCTGGCGACGTGGACGCGAGCGAGTTGCTGCGCCGGATTTCATCTGAGGACCCAAGCGAACGAATGCCACCAGAAGGTCCAGGTTTGTCGAAACGCCAAGTCGATCTTTTTCGAAATTGGGTCCAGGCGGGTGCGGAGTATCGTGAGCATTGGGCCTTCTTACCACTCGGTGATCCAAAACCTCCCACCGTCATTGGACCGAAACAACCAATCAACCCGATTGACGCGTTCGTGCAAGATCGTTGGAGGAAAGACTCTCTCGAGGCAGCTCCACTAGCCCAACCGAGGGCGCTGATTCGACGTCTGTATTTCGATTGCATCGGGGTCCCCCCAGATCTTGAGACGGTCGAGCGATTCGCCAGCAATCCAAGCGAAACTGCTTACGCAGAATTGGTTGATCAACTTTTAGCCGACCCGCGATTCGGTGAACGCATGGCTCGCGACTGGCTTGATTTGGTGCGTTATGCAGAAACGAATAGTTATGAACGCGATGGTCCTAAGCCAAATGCGTGGAAGTACAGAGACTACGTAATCGATTCCTTCAACGCAGACAAACCTTACGATCGATTTTTGTTGGAGCAACTGGCAGGTGACGAATTGGATTCTCCCAATAGCGAGTCGCTAACTGCAACTGGCTTCTATCGACTTGGAATTTGGGACGATGAACCAGCGGATCCGTTACAAGCCAAGTTCGATGGCTACGACGATCTCGTCTCAACAATTGGGCAGGGAGTTTTAGGGCTCACGCTGAATTGCGCTCGGTGTCACGACCACAAGATCGACCCGATTCCCCAAAAAGACTATTACCAAATGGTGGCCTTTCTCAGAGACGTTACGCCATACGGTTCACGAGGCGATGAAAAGTCAAACAATCAAATAGACGTTTCTGACAACGAATTGGCTTTGAAGAATGAGGAACTAAAGAAACGTATTAAAGAGACGAAAGAATCGATCCGCCGCATCGAAGAGATCGGTATTGCGAAGATGGCAGACGAAGACAAAAAAGCCGCCAAGGGTCCTGATAGGGACAAAGTCGCTCGCGAAAGACTAAAATCGCAATTGGAGCCGTCTGAATGGGAAGAGTATGAGTCCCTAAAGAGATTTGCAGAGGAGACCCGAAAAGAAATGGAATCCCTGCCACTGGATTTTCGATTGGGACTTGCCAAATGCGATGCAAAACCCGAGCAAACTCATGTAATGATGAGAGGTTCACCCCAAGCACCAGGGGATATGGTCGAACCAGCTTTCCCGAAGTTGTTCTGCGATGAGAAGCCAGTTTTCGGCGATTCGAAAACCAACTCCGCTGGTCGACGAACCGTTCTTGCAAAATGGATGACTTCACCAACCAATCGATTGACCGGAAGAGTGATTGCAAATCGAGTTTGGCAACGCCACTTCGGACGCGGTATTGTCCGCTCGTCCAATAACTTTGGCCAACTTGGCGACCCGCCCACACATCCAGAATTGCTTGATTTTCTTTCGCAGCAGGTAGTAAGGTTTGGCTGGCAACTTAAACCGTTGCATCGAATCATGCTCATGTCGCAAACCTATCGGCTTAGTTCTACGGGTTCTTCAGAAAGCGTTCATCGCGATCCTGCTAACGATGCTTTCTCGCGGTTTAATGTTAGGCGATTGAGCGCCGAAGAAATCCGCGATGCTATTCTAACCGTCAATGGCAGGATCGACTGGGAACAACATGGCCCTAGTTTTTTCCCTACTGTTTCCGATGATGTTAAAGCGGGACAAAGCGTTCCAGGCAAAGGCTGGGGTAAATCCAGCGCTGCCGATAGGTCGCGACGCAGCGTTTACATATTTATCAAACGTTCCTTGATCCCGCCTGAATTGTCGGCTTTCGATTTTCCCGAGACCGATACGAGTTGCGAAGCTCGGTTTCTTACGACTCAAGCGGCCCAAGCAATGAACATGCTGAATGGCGCTTTCGTTCAGGAGCAGGCAAGTCATTTCGCGGAAAACGCAATCAAGAATGGAGCCGGTTTGGCGGACAATCTAAAGTCCGCAATCGAACTTGCGTACTCAAGGCCGGCAAACAACGGCGAGATTCAACGAGCCATCAAGCGCATCGGGACTTTACGTGAAAAATTTGGACTTAGCGAACAACAGGCGTTTCGAGAGTATTGTTTGGTCCTCCTGAACAGCAACGAATTCATTTACTTGGATTGATAGAGACTATGTCGAAACCGAATTTTTGTGGACGAACCCGCCGAGAATTTCTTTGGGAGGCGGGCTGTGGCTTTGGGAGTGTTGCGCTTACTTCCTTTTTGACCGCGGACGGATTCTTTAACAACATCGCGCAAGCCGACGAGAGGGCTAAGTCTGCTTCGGCGCATTCATCCAATCCGCCAGCCAAGGCGAAGTCCGTCATTTTTTTGTTCATGTACGGCGGACCGAGTCAAATCGATACGTTTGACTACAAACCAAATATGATTGGAATGGACAACAAGACCATTGCGGTCAAGACTTTTGGTCGAGGCGGACACCGCAACGAAGGACGAATCATAGAGCCTCGATGGAAGTTCAAGCAGTATGGTCAATGTGGAAAATGGGTCAGCGATTTGTTCCCCGAGCTAGGGCAATGCGTCGACGATATTGCATTCCTACATTCGATGACCGCCGATTCACCGATCCATGGATCGGCAATGCTCATGATGAATTCGGGCAAAATCTTGAGCGGATCCCCTTCCATGGGTTCGTGGATCAACTATGGACTTGGGTCGACCAATGAAAACTTGCCAGGCTACGTGGTCATGTTGGATCCCAAGGGAGGTCCCATTAGCGGTGCAAAGAACTGGTCTGGTGGTTACATGCCCGCCAACTATCAAGGAACGATATTGAGAGCCAAAGGTGCACCTCTCCTCGATTTACAGCCACCATCGGGGACCTCGCGTGAACTTCAGCGCGACTTGATCGATGCAATTGCCGAAAACAATCAAGCGCATCTATTGACGAGGGCTGCTAACTCGGAACTAGCTGCTCGCATATCGAGCTATGAGCTTGCATTCAAAATGCAGCAATCGGCTCCTGAAGTCGTAGACTTGGCAGCCGAAGATTCTGCAACGTTGGCGTCCTACGGTATTGGAGAAGCGCGTACGGATGATTTTGGTCGTCGCTGCTTGATGGCTCGCCGTTTGGTCGAACGAGGCGTGCGTTTTATTCAGCTGTACTCCGGCGGCGCACACAACGATGACAATTGGGACGCCCACGGCGATCTCGAAAAAAATCACAATCTTCACGCCGGTAACACCGACAAGCCGATTGCAGCTTTGCTCAAGGATCTCAAACAACGTGGCTTGCTCGAAAGCACGCTGGTTGTCTGGGGTGGCGAGTTTGGTCGTCAACCGGTTGCCGAATACCAAGCGAGCACGGGTCGCGATCACAATTCGTACGGTTTTACGATGTGGATGGCCGGCGGCGGCATCAAAGGTGGAACCACCGTTGGTACCACCGATGAGCTTGGCGCTGCTGCTGTCGAGCGACCTTTGCATGTGAAGAATCTTCATGCAACGGTACTACACCAGTTGGGCCTGGATCCGAACAAACTATCCTACTTCTATGGCGGGCTAAATCAAAAGCTCGTTGGGGTTGAGCATGTGGATCCAATTCAAGAAATCATTTAGTAAGGGACCGGATCAATTCGGTGGTGTTCCACTTAGCCTTTCTACCGGGAACTCTTGACGATTTTGATCGCCGGATGATTCCACTTTTGATACGATGCAATTTTAGTGCATAGAAATGGATAGGTGCAGTTTTGTCTCTTCCCTCGACATCGCTTAGTCGGTGGCAATGGACTGTTAGCATTTTGCTTTTGTTGGCTACCATGATCAACTACATGGATCGCCAAGTCTTAGCCAACATGTCGGTCCGCATCACCACCCAATTAAAGCTTAGCGACTTGGAGTATGGTAACATCGAATGGGCTTTCGGGACTGCCTTTGCCCTAGGATCGCTTGCTTTCGGATTCATTGTTGACCGCGTATCGGTTCGGTGGCTATACCCCGTTGTGCTGCTCGCATGGTCGGCTGTAGGCTTTGCAACCGGATTCGTTTGGAACTACGGTTCACTGTTGATTTGTAGAGGGTTTCTTGGTTTTTTTGAGGCGGGGCATTGGCCTTGTGCTTTGATCGTTACGCACTCGATCTTGTCCAAGGAGGGCCGTTCTTTTGGAAATAGCATTCTCCAAAGCGGTGCATCGATCGGTGCCATCATAACGCCGATCATCATTGCCGGCTTCTTCATGATCGTTCGAGACGAGGAAGCGTGGCGGCCACCCTTTCAAATCGTTGGAGCGGTGGGTGTGTTCTGGGCAGTCGCCTGGTGTGTTTCGATCCCGCGTGGTTCCATCATTAGGATCAAGGACATCGAAGAGTCAAGACTCAGTTCTTCGAACTGGTTCGCTGCCTTGCTGGGGAACCGTCGATTTTGGGCTATGGTAGTGATGATCATTTCGATCAATACATCCTGGCAGTTGATTCGCGCTTGGTTGCCTAAGTTTTTACAACAAGGTCGGGGATATAGTGAATCGAACTCGTTGTTTTTTAATTCGGCATATTATTTGGCAACGGATGTGGGTTGCATCGGCGCGGGCTTCATTGCGATGTGGCTAACTCGCAAAGGCTTTAGCGTGCATGGTTCTCGATTGCTCACCTACGCAGGTTGCTCGTTGTTGGCCTGTTGTACCTGTTTGGCAGCCCTCTTGCCGCAAGGCTGGCTGTTGCTCGCAGTCCTCTTAATCGTTGGTGCTGGCACACTTGGACTATTCCCTTGCTACTATTCGTTCACTCAAGAGCTTTCGTCTTCCAACCTAGGTAAGGTGACAGGCATACTTGCCTTCTTGGGTTGGATTGCATCGTCGCCCGTGCATCGTTTTTTTGGAAGCTACGTAGACCGAACGAAGTCCTTTGATCTTGGGATTGCGTTGGTTGGGTTGGCTCCTCTGCTTGGGCTCGCCGCCATGTTGGTGCTGTGGCCGAGGGAAAAAATTGACAGCATGACTAATCCAAATAGCCTACAATAGGCTAGGCTACTCGGACCGTTGTAGAAGTATCGTTTTGGGGGACTGGAACTCCACAAGGAGAGTGACCATGCAAGCTGAACTCAAGAAAATGATGAACACCAAGCCGTTTATCCCATTCACGGTTGTGATGAGCGATGGCACTCACGTAACGATCAAACACCCAGAGATGGCTTGGCTAACAAAGCACTGGTTGTATGTGACAACGGACGATGGAGAGACAACCGAACACCTCTATTTACTGCATGTGACGCGTATTCAACGTCAGCAACAGGACGCAGCTTAGATGCTGAAGAAGAGCTAGTTCCCTTAGATCCACTGCGCGCCACAAAGCAGTTCTAGTCTTGCACATTCTTCTCAAAACAGTCCACCACCCCCGCCTTGCCCGCCTCCGAAACCACCTCCACCTCCACCAAGCCCCCCTCCGCCGAAACCACCGCCTTGTCCTCCAACTCCGCCTCCTTGCCCACCGAATCCGCCACCGATTCCTCCACCGATTCCGCTGCCACCCATTCGGATAATGGGGACTACCAAGTCGGCTACGGGATAAACTCGAACCACGTTGGCCGATGACTTCTTGCTGGTAATCCGCATGACTTCGTCTTCGATGACGTACG
>JANLUJ010001193.1:0-1346 GCA_031363425.1 Pirellula sp. | reverse complement strand
AACCGAGCCGAAGGTGAGATCGCCGCCCGCCGCAGCTCGATGCCTATTGAAGTAGCGCCCCTGATTCATGTAGAGTTCTACACATTCGAATTCTTGGCTTATAACCGCAGCAAAGTCCATGGCTCCGTCACCGTTCCAGTCATTCGCCAAGACCTGCATTGCGCCAGGTCGAATGTCGATCACATTTTGAGCGAAGCGAACACTCCTCTCGTCGGTTTGATTTGTAAGCAATCGAATACTGCCTGATTGTCGGTGCCCAAATTCTGCGATGACCAAGTCCGGCATTCCATCGCCCGAAAAATCGGCGACCGAAATATCCGCAACGCGTCCCAGATTTTCAACGATCGTGATCGGCTGAAAATCTTGAGTCGTCGCTTCGCGCTTTAGCCATACTGCCCTTCCAAATGCGTGATCGTAGGGATTGAAACTACCTAAGTCAGCAACCATTAGATCCGTCCGACCGTCTTGGTTTAGATCGCATGGCGTCACCCGAGCCGGCACCCCCACATGATCGACCAACTTCCGAGTTGTTTTCTTCGGTACGGGCGTCACTAAATTGATGCTCCCCTCCCTCATGTCCGTTACGACCAATCGCCGATCTCCCTCCGGTTGAAACTCGACCCAACGGATCGATGATATGGCGGGAATAACATAATTTCCGTCCCTCCAATCGAAGCCCTCTTGATCGAAACGAGCCAGCCATTCGGAGTCAACAGGGGGCGGCTCAGGAAACGCAAATTGGGCCGGTGATCGCTCGCGATAGAACTTGAGAACCTCCTCGAGGGGAGGTGGTTGCAAGTCGGTTCTGCCGGAGCGAGCGTAGAACTCAAAGCCCTTGTGGATTTCGTCATACCATACTTCACGGATGAAGCTTGCCGGATTCGGAAGCTCATGACAATCGCCGCAGAATCTTTGGATAACTCTCGGTACAGGCGCTTCTACCTCGCTTCGGACCTTCGTGGGTTCATTCAGAAGTTCCAACTCCCTCCGAAGAGAATCTCCGGACTTTCCATTTCCATTGCAGCCTGAAAAAACGATCGCAATAGAAAGTAAAATCGAGATTCTTAGCCATGGCATCAGGGATAGACCTATGTTCTCAAAAAAAGCAATCGACCGAGAAATCACGGCGGAGACCGCCGTGCCACTCTGTTTACCAACCCCATTTCCTAGTGCTTTGTCCAACTTAGGAATTGGGGTTGGCCGTAGTGGATCTTGTTAAAGATCCGAAGCCAGCTGGGTCTTTAAAAATAAACACAACACAAAAAAATAAAATGGACAGATCACTATATTACAAATGCACAGTATGAATCGGTCAAATTAAAGTAGAGTGCGAGGTGAGCGTTTGT
>JANLUJ010001160.1:0-6378 GCA_031363425.1 Pirellula sp. | reverse complement strand
GTATGACTTGATAGGAACGGTTGAAGTAGTTGAATCGATTGACGTACCCACCACCAAGTAGCACTCCTAACTCTTGGGCGATTCCGGCCAGGTCCAGTTTCATATCCGCAACTCGTTCGCGATCGATGATCACTTGGGCTTGAGGCAGATCGATTTTGAGGTCGATGTCGACAAACATGAACTTTTGCTCTTTATTTGCAATTTCGGATATCTCGTCGCCGATTTCCAAAAGTCTTTCCACCGGCAAATCGCTCTTGAGCACCATCTCGACATCAAAATTGGACGCAACAGGCAAAGGCGGAATTAAAATCGGCAACGGCTTGAGGCCGGGGATTTCAGAAGCTAAGCCAAAGGCTTCGCCGATCATTTCGGCAGTACTGCGTTGACCGCGTTTCTTTCGTTCATTCCAGTCGTGAGTAATCAAGCCTCCAAAACCGCTGTTGGAGCCGACCAATGCCCACATGTAATCTGTTTCTGGCATCGCATTGAACTGCTCGCCCAACTGTGTCGCCCACTTTTTCGTGCTGTTGAGCGTCGAATCAGGTGACGCTTGCAGGATGACGGCGATGGCACCTTGATCTTCGACAGGCGCCAGTTCCTTGCCCGAAAACTGATAAAACGGTATGGCCGCTAGACCGACCAACAGTGTCGACAGGGCAATGGCCCAACGCAATCCCAATGCCCGCTCGAGCACACGGCCATACAAATGTTGAATGCGATCGAAAAGCGTATTAACAAATCGAGTTAACAACCCTTCTTTGCCAGACGCGCTGAGCATTTTGGCGCTCATTATCGGGGAAAGAGTGACCGCAACGATACCCGAGAGAACGACTGCCGCTGCGAGCGTAAAGGCAAACTCGCGAAAAAGCATTCCGGTCAATCCACCTTGAAAGCCGATCGGTGCATATACAACCGCCAAGGTAATCGTCATCGCAATGATAGGTCCGAACAATTCGCGTGCACCGATCAATGCAGATTGTATCTTGGAATGTCCCTCGCGAATGTGACGTTGCACGTTTTCGACGACGACAATTGCGTCGTCGACCACCAATCCCACCGACAACACAATTGCCAGCAGCGTCAGTAGATTGAGTGAGAACCCCATCAGGTACATGCACATGGTCGCCCCGATCAACGAGACTGGCATTGCCACGAGCGGCACGATGGCAGTTCGAATCGAGCCCATAAAAAGGAAAACCACGATGCCAACGATGGCGATGGTCTCCATGAGGGTCTTGGAGATTTCTTGAAGCGCATCTCGCATGAACTTCGTCGCATCGAATGCTAGTTGCATGTCCATGTGGGCCGGCAAGTTTGGTCGTAGTTTTTCCATGGCCTTTTGAAGTCGATCGGCGACTGCGATTTCATTCGTCCCCGGCAATGGCCATACCGAAACATAGACGGCTTCGCGGCCTCGGTACATGGCTACCATTTGCGACTCCTCCGACCCCATCTCCACTTTGGCGACGTCCCCCAAGCGAATAACGGCACCATCCTTTTGCCAGACGATTAGCTCCTTGAATTCATCCACTGTCTTCAAATCCGTATCTGTTAATAAATCCACCTGCACCGTATCGTTTTTGACTCGCCCAATGGCGGCGAGGTAGTTGTTGCGACGCAACGCACCTGTAACGTCGCCTGGCGAGAGATTCAGTTCGGACAATCGCTCCGGTGAGATCCATATTCGCATGGCTGGGGTACGACCACCTTCTACCCCAACGCGCTGGACTCCCTCGATGGTTGTCAACTGCGGTTGAACGTCGCGATTTAGAAAGTCGGTCAACCCTGCAATGTCAAACTGATCCGAGGTGAAGCTTAGGTAGAACGAAGCATACGGGCGATCGGCGCGCTGGATCGTTACCACTGATGGTTCGCTCTCGGCAGGTAGTTCACGTCGAACTTGTTGTAGCCTTGCATTGATTTCCGAAAGAGCAGCGGTCGAATTGTAATTGAGTTTCAAGTGAATGGTGATCGTGCTGATACCTGCAACACTGGTCGAATCCAAAAAGTCGATGCCTGCGATCGATGAAACGGCCTTTTCAATTGGCGTGGTCAAGAAACCGCGTGTCGTTTCGGCACTGGCACCGATATAGACAGTCGTGATTTGGATCGTGGTGCTCTCCAATTTGGGGAACTGTTGGATAGGCAACAGTTGCGCTGCCCTAATTCCCACCAAGAGCACCATCAAATTGACAACGACAGCCAACACCGGGTGCTTAATAAAAATATCGGTAAACGATTTCATCGCGAGGCGGTCCCTAGATCCATCGGAGCAGGAGCCGATTTCTCGGATGCGTTCGTTACCCAAAGTCCTTCTCGAAGTTTAAACGATCCAACTGAGACAATCGTTTCGTCCAGGCTGAGTCCCGAAAGGATCGCGACTCGTTGGCCTATCGTCCTGCTCGGTACAACGCTTTGAACGTGAACTCGTAGGATGTCAGCATTCTCCGGATCCGGTTTGACCACGTAAACAAACGCATCTGTTGGAGAGCGTCGAAGACCGGCAGCCGCTATCGTAAGGGCTTCTACTGGATTGCCATATTCTAACTCGATCCGAACGGAATCATTGGGCTGCATCGATGCAGGTGGATTGTCGACGCGAGCGCGGGCCATCACATTGCGGGTGACTCGATCGGCTTGAGAATCAACAGCAATGATTTTGGCGTTCGGCGGCTGAGGATCTAACACAAGCTTGACCTCATCGCCCTCATGGAGCTCGTCGGCAGCTTGCTGTGGCATCATGAAATCGATGAGCACGAAGTCGTCGATGCCTTGGAGCATTGTAATTTGAGTACCCTCGGGCAAGTACTGGCCAACTTGGATGTCGAACAATCCCGCCCGCGCGAAGAACGGAGCTTTCAGTGTTTTCTTGCGAATGGTCGCTTGCAAACGCAGCACGTCTGCCTTTGCCTGAGACATGATAGCGTCCGCTTGTTCCAATTCGAGTTCGCTAATGGCTCGAAGATTTGCGGCTTGCTGTGTACGTTTGAGTGTGGACTCCGCGATCTTCAAAGCTGCCTTGGCGCCGGTGAGCTGTGCCTCCTCGACGCTCGTATCAAGTTTCAATAGCACTTGATCCGCGTCCACGACTTGCCCCGACTCGAATGATATCTCCGAAACGGTTCCAACTACTTCGGTGCGCAATTGGACGGATCGCGGCGCAAGTACCGTGCCGACCGTGGTTGTGCTGTTGCGCATGGACAGCGGTTTCGGCCAGTCAAAGACGACCCTCTCGGGTTTCTCTTTTGGAGGGGGCGGGAGCGCAGTCAGCATTCGATATTTTTGAAAGGCAATGGCTGCGCCCACACCGAGCACGACCAAGAGCAACACGATCGAGCCAATAATTGTTCTAAGCATATTCAATAAAGCGTGCGAGCAACTTTTCTATTGAGCGTTGCTCTATTGAGCGTTGCTGTTGAGTGTAAAGATTTGAGGTTCCCGCTCTCGAAGCCGACGAAGCTGGCCGCATGCAGCTTGAATGTCATTGCCTTTGCGTTGGCGGAACATAACGTTGATACCGCCCTCCATCAGGATACGGCGAAACTCAAGAATCGATTCTGAGGTCGGTGTTTCGTACGGCAAGCCTGGAACGGGGTTGTATGGAATAACATTCAACATGGCCGTGCGGCGTCTAAGCAGCTTTACCAACTGTTCTGCGCATTGAGGCGAATCGTTCAGATCCTTGAGCAGGACGTACTCAAAGGTCAATCGTCGACTGGTAACAGCAAAGTACCGTTCCGAAGCGGCCATGATGGCTTCGATTCCAATGTTCTTGTTTACCGGAACCAGCCGCGTACGCAGCTCATCGTTGGGTGCGTGCAAGCTGATCGCAAGCTGAAATGGTGAATGAGCCTCAGCCAATTTGTCGATCGACGGGGGCAAGCCCACGGTGCTGATCGTGATACGGCGAGGACTAATTCCAAGGCCGTAGTCGCTATCACGAGCTACATCCAATGCATCGAGTACATTGCGCAGATTAGCAAGTGGTTCACCCATTCCCATCATGACGATGTGGCTGAGTCGTTCCTCAGGATCAAGCAATCGTTGGAGTTTCAAGGCCTGTTCAAGGATCTCGCCACGCGTCAGGTTGCGGTCTACTCCATCGAGACCACTCGCGCAGAATACGCAGCCCATCGCGCAACCAACTTGGCTGCTCAAGCAAACCGATCGTCTCGGACCATCACGCAAAAGTACACATTCAATGCGACCTCCATCTGGCAATTCTAATAGCAGCTTTTCGGTACCATCCTCCGACTGCTGCGACTCTGCGGTCTTGGACTTGAAAATGCAGAAATACTCATCCAGCTTGGCCCGCAAATCCTTTGGCAATTCGGTCATATCCAAAAAGCTATCTATTCGACGCTGGTAGACGGCGCTCAAGACCTGCTTGGCTCGGTATTTTGGAAGCTCGCGGTCGACGAACCAACGGATCAGCGAATGCTCGGTCTGCTCAAGGAAGGATAGTTTCTCAGTCTTTTCGACTCTTTCGGCAGTTTCATTGGTCATTGTGTTCGATCGCGGACGTTGGGCATCCGATTTGCTAATTTCATTCGACGGCTGCAAGTGGACCCCTATGATAGTCGTTTTTATTAAATATTCACCTTGCAATCTTGTTCAATCTTGCTGCCTTTCGACCGAAGCCACAAGTCCCTGGGAGGCTGACCCACTTTCGAACGCTTGCAAATAGCGTGGGGCCGTTCGCATTCTTTAGCTTGGAAGCAGAACAATCAGGACATGCCTGCGGTATTCTTGAATCCCACCGGCTTGGAGCTTGTACAGCTTTAGAACGCCCCCATGGGCTTGCCCATGGGACGTAAAGCTTCCCGGCTATGCGCGATCGAATTAATCATTTCCCGCGTCCCCTCCCAGTCCAACGCATGTGGCGTTGGACTGGCAGGGGACGCGGGCCTTCGCGTGATGCTCGCCTCTAGCTTATAAGCTTTGGCTCCAACGAGACGAGTTCGTTGGGGGCCTGCAAAAGCGTTGGCTCCAACGAGACGAGCAGACGAGCTCGTTGGGGCCTACAAAAACAGAGATCCGAAAGCTGTGACGTCTTGCTTGTTTTAACAGGCCGAAAAGATGCGAGAATATCGCTTGAAGAACATATGTCGGTTCGAGTTACCGGTCCTGAGCGAGATCATCTATTGGAGGCTATTCCAGAGTTGAAGAAGTATGTTACGGAAAGAACAAACAAATAGTCGTTCCCTACTACGACCAAGTCGTTGCGTAAATTGCAACCCAAGCCTAAAACTTCCGTCGGGGGGGGCCGCATTATGACTCTCCAAACTTCTATCATTTAAGTGAAGATCGCTATGGCGGCTTTGGCACTGGGTTACCTTGGCTATTTTGCAATATTGATGGCATTGTTCTTTTGGGTTCGCGCATACACTTGGACCGAAGAAGAGGCTTTGCCAGCCAAGGACAAGAAGCCAGGATTCGGTCCGCAAATCAGTTTAACTAGCGCGGCAAAAAGCATGTTCCACCACGGAGGACCGCGCGTTCTAGCCGTTGCCTGCTTAGTGACCTTTTGTGTTCGAGGATCGATCATCGAGTATTCGTGGGCCGACCTGTGGGTGATTTTAGGGGTCGTGGCTTTTTGGCCATTCCAAGAATGGCTCATTCACGCATGGCTTGAGCATTTGCCTGCATTTCGTTTGGGCAGACGAAAAGTTGAGCTTGTCATTACCAAAACACATCGGGCTCATCATCGCAATCCATGGGACCCAAAGTACGGACTGACGACGACCTATTTTGTCGTCTTGTTTTTGGGTGGTGTGCCAATGATTTGGTCGATAGGTTACGCGTTCGGTTTTGTTTCGTTGCATGCAGTCTTGACCGGAATTTTGGTAACGTTCTTGTTTATTTTGAACTACGAATGGATTCACTATCTCATTCATACTTCGTACACACCTCGAACCTGGTTCTATCGCCGACTTTGGCGCAATCATCGATTGCATCACTTTCAGAACGAGAACTATTGGTTCGGTCTGACCATGTTGACCGGCGATCGCGTGCTAGGAACTCAACCTGTGCAAGGCAACGCAACGCGTTCAAGGACCGTGTTGAATCTGGGCGTTGAGTCAACCCCAGACGACACTCGCTGAGAGGATTCATTCGGACGCTAGCAGCTTCCGCAACGTGGCTGCGACCGATTCCTTCGGTTTCACGCTCATTCCGGTTGGCGTCGTGAACAGCCGCGCTTCGCCGCCGCAGGTACTCTTGCACTTGGCTTGATCGCGGAAAAAATTGTTCTTGGTCGTGCTATTGGAGATCGGGAAATAGTAGCCGTCGCAGGTGCGGACGCACAGCGTGCGGTAGGTGTCGCCACTGGAATTTTCGCCGTTGACCGGGACTCGGGGCAAGCGCTCATCGTCGCGC
>JANLUJ010001149.1:0-2985 GCA_031363425.1 Pirellula sp. | reverse complement strand
ATCTGGTCCGAGTTCCTCCCTCGTCAATGAAGCGATCGTGCGTATGGAGGAAAGGGGATTTCGCAACTCGTGTGCCAAGGAGCTTGCAATCAAGCCCAAGGTAGAAAGCTTTTCGTTTTGCATCATTCGGCGTTCAACTTGAAACCGAAGGGTGGACTCCTTCTTGTTCCCGAGGGTCGCCGCCAGTTGATCACAGAGCAAGGAAATCGAGACTAGTTGTTCGTCGGCGAGTCTATCATTCCTGCGTCGATCACTGAGCAAGACAGCGCCGTGCACGGATTGGAATGAAAGCCGAAAGGCAAGCAGGAACCCTTGTCGTACCATGGCTTGGACAGCGTCGACCACGATTCCATCGATTGCTTCAGAATTGTCGACTCGAGGCAAGACAATGTCCCTTTGCAGACGATCTCGTATTTGTACGGCTTTTAGGATTGGCCAATACTCATGGCTGTTGTCCATCTCCTGGCTTGCTGATGTTGCAACGTTCACAGACCTATGCGATTCAAAGGCTATGGCTTTCGAATGAAGCCCCGTTGGATGCTCGATCATGATTACTGCCTTGTCCAAGTCCAGTTTGTCGGCTAGCTCGTTTGCAAACCACTGAACTAGCACATCCGGTTCCAAATTTGCATGTTGCGACAGGCTCAATGAAAGAAGTCTAGTCGCGTCGCGTACGTGAAAGACGTTGGTGCTGAAAAGATATCGTAACGCTTCCCGAGAACGCATTCTTAACGGTGGGATTAACACGAACATGCAGATGAGAATGATGGCTTCGATGAGATGCAAATCAACGTTAGTTCTTTCTCTCACCTTAGCAATGATTGGGTCAATTGCCAATTGATGAAACAGAAGTATGAGAATCAATGCGGATGCATATGCCAGACTACGATCCATTACTAAAGGCAACACTCGATGCCTTAGCGCATACCAAACGAACAAGCCTTCCGGCACTAACGGGGACAGGCAGACGGGCAAGCGAAGCGTTTTTTCCCAAAATGGATTGTTTGCCAAAATACCATAGGATGCTGCGCCAACGGAAATTGCGCACAAAGATCCAACCAGCCTTATTAAGAATGGGATCGACCATTCACTCGTTTGTCGAAACCAAATAAAAAAGAAAATCGCGACGATGTTAGCAGTAATAAGCCATCCAATGTAGATTGGGATGATCCCTGAAATTGATTCTATTAGATTGCGATGGTTGCTTTGCAGTATCGACGAACAAGCGAACGGAATAACCAGTAGCGGCACATAGAGGAGTCCGTATCGTCGATCTAGAAAAGGCTTTGCCTCGAAATGGGTGTGTGAAATACGAATCGAAGCGTGGAGCATTCCGGAGGGCAACAGGAAAAGTCCCGTAACCAGGATACACATGAAGAGGTGGTCGAATAGCATGGCCTCAGGCTGATCGATCTTGGAAATCAATACCCTTCCAAAGGTTCCAAGGTGAAAAGCTACCGTACCCGCCACGAGGACTTTTAGCCACAGCGCTACGAACGGACGATTGATACGTTCGAAAACCATCATCAGAAGCGCGCAATCCAGAACGACTGCGGCGCCAAATAAGAAGAGTTCTAACTGATCGTACGACATGCTCGCTACGACGGTACCTTGCCGTTTGTATCAGCACGATGTCGATGAGCAAATTTCAAGGATCTGACTTTGACCACTCGGAACGCACGCAGCAAATCATTCGCATCCCGAAATCGTTTACTAGGCCTTAACTCGAGTGCTCGCCTAATGACTGCAATCAAATCCGGATGGGCCTTGCGTCGCAAAGTCGCATATCCAGCTGGAGGCCATTCAAAGGGCCATTCGGGCAAACGCCCAGTAAGGATTTTGTAAGCGATAAGCCCAATGGAAAAGACGTCAGAGCGTGCACTCGGACGACCCATCGCTTGTTCTGGTGCCATGTAGCCCACGGTACCTGACCCAGATGCGATCATCGTTTTCATAATCGTGTGTTGTGCAACCTTCGCAATCCCAAAGTCCATAAGCTGAAGCCTTCCATCCGGAAGCAGAATCATGTTTTCAGGTTTGATATCGCAATGAATGATTTTGTTGCGATGCGCATATGCGACGCCGTCCATCATTTGCTCAATCAACAGCAATGCAGAGTCGAACGAAATCCGATTGCGCAGTCGACAGGCAAGCGTCTTCTCACCCAAACGACTGGTGATGACAAAACGGCCATCGATAAAACTAGCATCCTTTAAAGGAAGTATGTTTGGGTGATCCAGTTTGGCGACTAAGCGGGCTTCGCGATGGAAATTGTCGAGCATGCTCGCTGTCACATTGTATTGGTGCGGCATCTTAAGGGCGACGCGAACGCCTTCGATTGTATCGAGAGCTTGGTAGACGAATGCAAAGCCACCCTGAGCCAAGCGGCGTTCAATTCGGTATTTCCCAAGTCGTTGACGAGCACGTAGCTGACTCGAATCGCTTCGTGTTTTCGCCATTGCACTAAAACTCTGTGCGATCATATGGATAGGAGATACCGATTAAGAGAAGCGAACAAGATGAAAAGCGATCTATCCATTTCCACGCCCGGCATGCTGCTGGCTCCAGGCATATTCTATTCATCCAACGGAGGATTTGCGCGTGTCTCAAACGGAAAATTCAGAGTTGTTATCGGCAACCTTCCCAACCGTTCGTGGTCTTCAAAGCAGAACAATTGGATTATTTCACTCATGTGTCCGTTCATCCTGGTAAACAGTAAGGTCTATTCCGTTTAAGGCGAGCGGCAGACTGAAATCTACCGCTAGCATGGCCCCAATGGCACTCACTTTGTTCAAATTGAGCCGCGGGGGCTAGCCGCGACAACCGTGTTTGCCTGGGAAACCGTAACGCGGCTAGCGCGGATTATTCATCGAGTATATCGATTTTCAATTGTCGCGTGATTTTTGGGTGTTGCCCATTGATGTGCGAATAAATTCGCTTTGCGGACAGACCGCCCCCTACCCCCCGGAAGTGTTTTTACTCGAG
>JANLUJ010001148.1:0-3117 GCA_031363425.1 Pirellula sp. | reverse complement strand
GAAAAAGCGCCCAAATAGTTATTGTTGCCATGCTCGTACGCGAGGGGCAATTCGTCAGCTCCCGCATGCACGTTTCGGTTCATGATTGGTAGTTTTCAAACTTCCCCTCGCCTAGATCACGCGACAATCGTTTAGAATGCCCCGCCTTCAGCCCGAAAAACGCGTTTGAAATGGCTCGCATGCTTTCTGATTCTCATAGAAAAATTGTTGTTGTTGGCGGCGGTATTATTGGTCTTTCCGTTGCGTACGCTGCATTGCGTGAAGGCTCACACGTAACCATTGTCGACCGCATCTCAAACACGGGCGACAATTGTTCGCTCGGCAATGCAGGGATGATTGTCCCAAGCCACTTCATCCCACTTGCGGCCCCAGGCGCTTTTAGCCAAGCGATCAAGTGGATGCTGGATCCGGAGTCACCCTTCCACGTCAAGCCTCGATTGAGTTGGGATTTGATGAAATGGGGATTGCGATTCTATTTGGCTGCTACGGAGACTCAGGTTGGACAGGCTGCGACGCTTTTGCGCGACCTCAGCTTTGCTTCTCGCGATTTATATATCCAATGGAACGACTCAGGTATCGACTGCTCTCTCGCAAAGAAGGGGCTGCTTATGCTTTGCAAAACGGAGCCCACGATGCATGAAGAGTCCAACATTGCACATCGTGCTCGTGATCTTGGCGTACCAGCACAAACGATGACCGCGGCCGAAACAAGTACCCTGGATCCAAATGTTACCATGGATATCGTGGGCAGCGTTTACTACCCAAAGGACTGCCACCTCGATCCAGCGCAATTGATTTCTTCACTAAAAAACAAAATCCAGGCCCTCGGTGGAACGATTCAGAATGACTGTCTTGTAACCGGTTGGAAGACAAAGGGCCAGAGAATCGTTGCTCTCGAAACCAAGCTGGGAGATATCGAGGCCGATGAGTTTGTGCTGTCCGGAGGAGTATGGTCCGAAGGTTTGGTGAGAGCCTTGAAAATTCAGCTTCCGTTGCAACCAGGCAAAGGATATTCTCTGACGCTTCCCAATCCAATCGAGCTCCCAAACGTTTGTTCGATCCTGTGTGAAGCGAAAGTGGCAGTAACTCCGATTGGCAGCGGATTGCGATTTGGTGGAACGATGCAGATCGGTGAACTAAACCAATCGATCGATCCACGTCGCGTGCACGGTATCCTAAAGAGTATCCCATCCTACATGCCTCGATTTCGCATTCAGCATTTCGAGGGAATCCAACCATGGTGCGGACTGCGGCCCGTATCTCCCGACGGCTTGCCCTACATTGGCCGAACGAATGCTTGGGAAAATCTCACTATCGCAACAGGACACGCCATGATGGGCCTCAGCCTCGGCCCTATCACTGGCGAACTGGTAAGCCAGCTCCTGCATGGACGCCCCACCAAGATCAACATTGAACGCCTTTCACCCGACCGATACCGAGTCTAGGTGCAGATGAGTATCGTTTCCATAAAGGACATGCTGGTAGCCAAGAAGCCCGAACCCTCCGCAGCACAAGGCATGCGGGATTCCGAAATGCCGCAGGCTTGCTTTCTGACAGCCGGAATCAATGGCCCCGGAGCAATTTTTCCATGGCACTCATGAGAACAGGTTCTACCTCAGGTGCAACACTCGACGACGTAGGACTGGTTTCATATCCCCCTTCCGGATACGCTGCCGCTGTTCCAATGTATCCAGGTCCGTAATCGCCATATGCGGCCATCATGACATGCAAGTCGGACCGCATGGCCTTGGCCGCCAATTGATACTCGACAAAGAGCTCGCCCGGTAAATGCAACATCCTCGTATCACCTACGCGAAGGCATGTGATGTCGATCTTATGACCAGCCTCAACACGCTCCAACCAAGCAAGCTGATCAGCAAAAGAGATGTACCCTTTTGGATCGGCCGCTTTGAGTTTCGAGACCAAATCAGTTTGGTTCATATGTGAACCAAGCGGCAAAGATACCATTTCGCTCCCCCAACCAATGTCGTCAGCGTTGAGCGGAACCCGAGTTGAGCTCGCGAACGCTTCGCGCATGCCATCGGCCAGCCGAGCTGCCAGGATCATCCGATTGGGTTGAGAACCATCGTTGTACTTTCCAGCAGCAATATTGCCACCCGCGCCATTGAAATGAACGTGCATCGCCATATTCAAATCCTGGCCTCGAATGAACCGTGCAATGCCTGGAAAATCGGGACTTGGAATACCGACCAGGTAATAGCTTTGCGGGTGGCAAGCGTAAGAGGTTAGCAAGGCCACAGGTTTATCTTCGTTCCAGAATCCGAGCAGTGAGACGATTGGATCGACAAGTCCCTCAGGCAACGCGATGAGAGCCGGCGACTTGCAGCTACTGCCTCGCATCGATCCCACCTTGCCATCAGGCCCAACCGAAACGCGGCGATTCGAGGCTACCTCTTTGACCGTAGCTTCACCGTAGCCGTAATGCGTTGCCGTCTGAGCGATAGGGATCGCGGCGTGAATCGCATCAGCGGCTCGCTTGATTACTTGCCGATGGAACTCGCCGTCAAATCGCGTGTAACCCCCAATGTTCATCTCACGAAGGATCCTTTCGGCAGTGAAGTCGCAACCGGGTGCATCGTGTTGATGCAACGCATGCAATGCGACCCGCCCTGGAACTGTCCCGGCGGCGCTGGCGAGAGCAGTTCGGAATGATTCGTGTCCCTCGTTGGCGATGCCGATCCAATCCACGGCACATAGTACGATCGGCTGCTCGGCGCCGAGTATCACAATACCTCGGCATCGCAATGTCAATTCATCCACACGCTTGACTGGCCCGTAAGCCATCGCCGATCCCAACGGCGGAGTCGCATCGACGTCGAAAGTGGCAATTTTGATCGGCTCCGCGGTGAAGGCGAACGCCGCCACAAGGTAGAGGGCCTGTAGAGTCAAAATGCATTGTTTCATAGTAAATCCTGAGCCGCGTGCGCTAGCCGCGAAAAAGATCGTTGCGTTTACTAACGCGGCTAGCGCGGATTATTCATCGAGTATATCGATTTTCAATTGTCGCGTGATTTTTGGGTGTTGCCCATTGATGTGCGAATAAATTCGCTTTGCGGACAGACCGCCCCCTACCCCCCGGAAGTGTTTTTACTCGAG
>JANLUJ010001147.1:0-2787 GCA_031363425.1 Pirellula sp. | reverse complement strand
CAGTCCGTTCCCAGGCAGGAGCCTGGGAACGAGTGTATTCATGGTGGCGTTAAGCGAGAAGTGTCTAAAATTCCAACATTCCCTTTACAAACGGGACTCCCGTAAGTTAACTGATGGTGTTTCGGTCTCTTTTTCCTTTCCTGGGTTTGTCGAGGTTGCGATGGTAAAGAAAGTCTTACTAGTAATTGGTTTTCTACTTCCACTTGTAGTATGCAGAGGCTCTATGGCTGACTTTTGGGTCAACGAATTAAACTACCAATCATCCCCCAATATTGAAATCGTTCGTTCGCCATCGTCGGCTGGTGTCAACCTCAGCACGGTGATTTTGTCACTGTACGACGGAAGCACTGGCACGGTCTATGCTTCACACGCGCTGGACACCTTTACGGTAGGAGCAACCGTCAACAATTACACTTTGTACTCCCTTACTGGATTTACAATTCAGACAGGTGGTCCGTCCGGAGGCCCGGACATTCCAGACGGCTGGGCCATTTCCTTTGGTGCGACAGTAGCCGAGTTTAAGTCATACGAAGGAACTTTTACTGCGATCTCTGGCGTAGCGGCAGGGCTGACATCGACCGACATCGGTGTTCGGCAAGAACAGGGATATCCGGCGCAGTCTTCAAGTCAGCTGACAGGCACAGGGACAGTTTCCGCGAACTTTAATTGGATTACGGGGCAGGGACCAAGTTACGGTTTAGTCAATTTGTCGCAGACTTTGGTAGCTGTCCCGGAGCCAAGTTCCTTTGTAATGCTTGGTCTTGTGGCGGGCGGACTTTTTTTTAGACGCAAGCGTCAATATGTGGGAAAATAAAAAAGTTACCTAGTCCGCAATACGACTAACCGAAAGCCATTCTAGGATGGCTTGAGCGTACAACCTATGGCCAAAATCATTCGGGTGGTTCAAGCCATTACCCGTCAGATCAAGGTCATGTTTGTTTTCTAAGAGCAATTCCCAAACCGAAGTCAAGTCCGCTAGGACGGCATCTGGCCCCGTCAATTTCGCAAGTTCATCTCGGTACTTAGAAAACATCTCTCTGGGCGTGTGTATCCACTCCTTGTTCCCGAGCATCGGGGCTACCCAAATGATTTCAATGTCAGGTAGCTTCGCCTTGGCGCGTTCGTAGATCAACTTGGCTTGCTGGCCAAACCAAACGGGATCGCGTCGCCCTACGTCATTCATGCCATACGCAACGATCAGCAGGTCCGGAACAGACTCCAGTAACGCGTCCAAATCCTGAACGCCGTTTGCAATGCTCCAGCCACTCACCGCCCGATTGATCAGCGATACGTCACATGCATGGGATTCCCTAAGATGAGCTGCCACCAAGTCTGGATATCCTGGTTGATTCGGTGGCGTATGAGTTGTACCTGAAGCGTCTAAACCAGTTGAGATACTATCGCCGCTGACTCCAATTTTGAGGGTCTTGTCAGATCGGAGTTTTTGCAGCGTTTTTGGAAGCGATGACTTGGCGATTTTGCCATCACTTTCCTTGGAGGCCTTGAAACCAGCTCGTCGATAGGTGACTTCGAAATCGTGATCGTGAAACCAACGACCCGGCGCATAAAATAGGTTTTGATCCGAATTTCCAACCCGATGACGATAGCTGTTGGGAGAGTCCTTGGGAGGAAACATTTGCTCCAAAGTGATCGTCTTTGTTGTCGTTTCTCCGAGCCAAATGAGACTTCGCCGATCATCGCTTAGTGCAAAGTCTTTCCCCAATTCATACATCATATCGCGTCCCGCGTTTTCAATCGAAAGGATTTCGCTGGCGGGAAATGCAAGCCTTGCAACGATTGGCCCAGTCGTGTCGAGTTGTAGTAAGACGCTACTCTCTCGGTACACAACGCTAGAGTTCCACGCAGGCTCTTGCAAATGCATTTCGGACAATGCGGTAGTGCGTCGTCTCACATGTTTCCAGAGCTCGACAGGCACGTCATTTGCGAGCTTTCCGCCTGGCGTGCTCCTGCCTTGTTCAAGGCAACGTTCCATGTCCTTTACAAGCTCATCAACGACGAGGGGAAGATGGTTTACCAGGTTCTTTGTTTCTTGTAGATCCTGTTCCAGATCAAATAGCTGAAGTCCCGCATCCAAATTGGGTTTTGCCTTGGGTTTCGGATCGCTCCAGCCTCCAGAGTCAGGACAAAAGCAAAGCTTGTAACGTCCCTTTCGGATCGCGAACGAACCATTGATCGAATGATGAATCGTCGAAGGCCGAATCTGCGGAGCAGCAGGGTCCGTAAATACAGAAAGCCAACTGAAACTGTCAGGCCCGAAGTCGGCAGGCAGAGGGGCTTCGATTGCATCCGCAACTGTCGCAAACAAGTCCGTTAGGCAAACGGTCTGGGACGACGTTGAGTTGGGTGCGATGACATCAGGCCATCGAACAATCATCGGTACGCGATGGCCTCCTTCGAAGATGTCGGCTTTATGTCCGCGGAAGGGGCGACAAGGATCGTGTCCCAACTCACGCAGTCTTGGAAGATCGGCTTCGGGTGAACAACCGTTGTCGCTAGTAACGAAGACAATAGTATCTTGAGCCAGATGGAATTGATCGAGAGCCTTGAGGATTTGGCCGATGCAATCATCTTGTTGCATCACAAAATCGGCGTAGGGATTCAGACTACTTTTTCCCTCCCAGTCTTTGCTTGGGGCAATCGGTGTATGCGGGGATGCAAACGGAACATAAAGAAAGAAAGGCTGATGGTCAACGGAACGGCGTTCGAGGTAGGCGATCGATTCGCGTGTCAGTCGGGGGAGCACATCCTCGGCAGAGAATTCTGGTG
>JANLUJ010001131.1:0-6693 GCA_031363425.1 Pirellula sp. | reverse complement strand
GGGCCATGCTACAGGTAGATTTCAGTCTGCTCAGCCTGTCACAGTACGCGTCGGTTTCTCTAGATAGGCGCAGATCAAAACCAGTTTGATTGAAAATCCTTTTGGAAAAGGTTATTCGGCCGGAAACCGGCGAAATAAATCAGGTTTTGGCGGCAAATTTAATGTCTCAAGACTTGTCATTTCCGGAATTCCCTGCTTTCCGTTTTGAAAAACTCTGGCGAAACTCGCAATTCGTGTTCATGAAGTAGGTCAATTCAGGGTTACACTGGGTTATAGTGACGCTCCCACCGTGCCGTTCCGCGAATCACCCGTTAGCTCCCGCCTGAAAGTTCTGAAATGACTTTGTCCTTGCGTTTCGTAAAACGCTTTGGCGTTATTTTAATCATCCTGGCTGCGGTTACGGGGGCGGGTGCTCTTGCCCCTCGATTCATGAAATCCGCCAATGTTGTCAAGCATCTGACACATTCAGCAACCATTGGCACACTTTCCGTAACCGTTACGGAGAATGGATCGGTAGAGAGTTCGAATAACAAGGAAATAAAGTGTCTGGTGCAAGGCGGCAGCACCGTGCTTTGGGTCATTGAAACGGGGACCCTGGTCAAGTCTGGCGATGAATTGGTTCGACTGGATCAATCGAAGATCGAAGACAAAATCTTGCAACAAAGGATCGTCTACGAGACGGCGTTGGCCAACAAGATTACCGCTGAAAGCGATGTGGCGGTCGCGGAGATCAGCATCACCGAATATTTGGAAGGCTCTTATCGAGAAGAACGAAGCTTGGTCGAGAAAGAGATCTTTGAAGCCGAACAGTCGCTCCGAAAAACGGAACTGTCGTACGACTCGGCCATGCGATTGACGGCCAAGGGTGTCCTAAAGGGACTTCAATTGGAAGGAGAGAAATTTGCAGTCGATTCATCCAAAAAGGACCTGGAGCTAAAGAAGACCAAACTGCAATCGCTAGAGAAGTATAGCAAAGAAAAAATGCTCCAGCAGTTGCGAAGTACTCTTCGAGCTGCCCAAGCCAAATTGGCATCGTTTGAAGCGTCATTGGAGTTGGAGAAAACCCGGCTAGACCGCGAAAAAAAGCAGCTTGAGAACTGCGTCATTCGAGCGGACACATCGGGAATGGTGATCTTCCCATCGATGGCTGCTTGGAAGGATACTCCCGATATCACCGAGGGGGCGGTCGTTCGTGAACAGCAAACACTTTTGATCATACCAGACGTGAGCAAAATGCAAGTCAAAGTTGGCATTCATGAGTCTAAGGTCGATAGACTCAAGGTAGGCATGCCAGCCCGAGTTCAGCTTCAAGATTTGGTCTTGGAAGGTGAGGTTAGCGAGATCGCAGAAGTCACTCGTCCTGCAGGATGGTGGACCGGCAATCTGGTAAAGTACGACACAAAAATCGCGATCAAACCGCATCCCGGTTTGAAGCCTGGTATGAGCGCCGTCGTGGATGTCGTTTTAGCAAAACACGATAATGTTCTGACCATTCCAGTTGCCGCCATCGTCGAAAGCAAGGAGGGATTCAGTTGTTGGGTTGAAACCGTCCAAGGAGCCAAACAGCGAGTCCTTCGACTTGGAGATACCAATGATGAGTTCTCGGTCGTCGAGGACGGGCTCGCCGAAGGAGACCAAATCATCTTGAATCCATTGGCCTTTGTTGACGAAGCCCAATCGCTAGCGATACAGCCGACAAGTCGGTCCGAAAACCAGGCAAAAGCCAAAAGCGAAAGCAAGAATTCCGAGTCGAAGAAAAAAGAGATAACCCAGGTCTCAAATCGACAATGAGTGGATCCCTCGGCCAGACTGTTCGATTGGGCTTAAAGAGTCTTTTGCTACAAAAGTTGCGATCGGCGCTTGCTGCTCTTGGGATCTTTATCGGAACGACGACCGTCATTTGGTTGGTGGCCATGGGAGAGGGTGTAAGCTACCAAGCTCAACAGCAAATTTTGGAATTAGGTGCAACGAACATCATCGTTCGGAGTGTTGAGCCAAGTACTAGCGGTGGCGACAAGAACCGTGTCAAGAGTTATGGGCTTTTGCGATCGGATTATCGTCGCATTCTGTCGAACATTCCATCTATTACCCGGGCTGTACCAATCCGAGAGTTGCGACGCGAATGTCGGGTAGACAGCCGAACAGCCAGCATCAATCTCGTGGGCTGCGCCGAAGAGCATTTCGAATTGAACCGACTCGAAATAGCTCGCGGACGATGGATTGCGAAACGAGACAATCGAGAGAATCTCATCGTGCTCGCCGATGGAACAGCCAAACGACTCTTTCCTGGCGAGAACCCCATCGGAAAATACGTTAAGGTTGAGAGTGACGTGTATACCGTTATCGGGCAAACAAAACCTCGCGGTGCATCTGCAGCGATCGGCGGTAGCTTGGACTCGCGCGACTACAGTTTCGACGCTTATATTCCATTGGAAACGTTCCGTCATCGAGTCGGCGATCAGATCATGACTCGAACCGGCGAAGGCATGAATTTCAAAGGGGAGATTGTTGAACTCACTCAGATCACGGTTACCGTTGGCGACTTAGGGCAAGTGGATGAAACCGTGACCATCATCGAATCGCTTTTGAAAAAGTATCACGAACAGGAAGACTACGCGGTGGTCGTTCCGAAAGAACTGTTGCGACAAGCGGAGCGCACTCGAGCCATGTTCAACGTCATGTTGGTGGTCATTGCTGGGATTTCGCTGCTGGTCGGTGGGATTGGCATTATGAATATCATGTTGGCAACAGTTACCGAACGCACGCGCGAAATCGGAATTCGTCGAGCGCTCGGTGCGAAGCGTAGCGACATCATTCAGCAGTTTCTGGTTGAGACACTCGTATTGACCGGCAGCGGCGGGCTTCTAGGTGTTTTATGCGGCCTACTTTGCGGGCCACTATTTCGCACAACGAGATCCATCATCGCTGCATTCTCTCCTGAATTGCTCCCACCCATCATCTACACACTAGAGCCTCGCATCGCATTGTGGTCGGTACTGTTGTCGGTATTTATCTCGCTCGGTGTCGGCCTTTTGTTCGGACTTTATCCAGCTCGCCGCGCAGCGATGATGAATCCAATCGAAGCGCTTCGGCACGAATAGTCATCAAGCCGTCATTGTCTCCCTGGCTTCTTCCCTTGCAGCGAAAGACTGGGAACGGCAAAATTAGAAAGGCGCTTCATTGACTGATTTATTTGCTACGCTGGCCGATCTCATTCGAATCAATAGCGTCAACGCATTCTATGATGGCGGGCCCGGCGAAGCCACGATCGCACGTTATGTGGAACGCTTCTTCCAGGAACGTGGAATCGAAACATGGCGACAACATGTCCTCGACGCTAACGACACAACCGAGGCGAGATACAACGTCATTGCACGCATCCCAGGCCGCAATTCAAGTCGGCGTATCATGCTTGAAGCACACATGGACACAGTCTCCATTCAAGGCATGTCGATTCAGCCATTCGTTCCAAATGTGTCGGATGGACGGATGTTCGGAAGAGGCGCATGCGATACCAAAGCAGGATTGGCCGCAATGATGCACGCGTTAGCCAATCTGAAGATTCAATCCACTCAACCTCCGTGCGATGTGTTGTTGGCTGCTGTGGTAGACGAAGAGTATTCGTTTCGTGGCGTGATGAAGCTTTGCGAGGAACTAAAAGCGGATGCCGCAATCGTAGCGGAACCGACAGAGCTTCGCATAGCAATCGCCAGCAAGGGTGTTCTGCGATGGCGTATCGTAACCGCCGGCAAAGCTGCCCACAGTTCCAAAGCTCATTTGGGGACCAACGCTATTTACCATATGGCCCGGGTCGTTCTAGCAATCGAAAAGGACCACGCCGATCTTGCTCGATTTCCTCATGCGTTGCTTGGGCCAGCAAGCTGCAACGTTGGAAAAATCGCAGGGGGAGTTCAAGTGAACTTTGTGCCAGACGAATGCGTGATCGAGATCGATCGTCGATTGCTTCCTAACGAAACCGTTCCTGACGTTTGGCAACACTATCAACAGTTGCTCGACCAAGTGAAAGCGCAAGTCCCCGAGTTGGAAGCGACAATGGAAACGCCGATGTTGGTCGACGACGCGTGGATGGTCGATCCGACGAGTTCGATTGTCGTTGTCGCCCGCAATGCAATGCAAAATCTAGGGTTGAACGACGAACCGATTGGTGTTCCATTTGGCAGTGACGCTAGTAAATTGGGCAGGTCAGGAGTTCCAACAATTATTTTCGGACCGGGGAGTATCCATCAAGCGCACGCGGCAGTCGAGTATATTGAGCTGAATCAAGTCGTACAGGCATACGCATTTTATCGGAACAGCGTTTTAGCCTTCGACGGCGCAATCGTTTAACCCCCTTTGACTTCCTTTATCTTTGCGTCGTAAGCGAAAGCTATGATACGCTAACTACCGTCGTCTTCGCTTCCGGGTTAAACAGCATCAAAGAAAATGGCAACTTTAAGAAAGAGGAACTTTAAGATGATTTCAAGACGCGAGTTTATTCAAACAAGTGCCGTGGGCAGCTTTGCCATAGGGTCTCTTTATGCCACGAAGAGTTTAAACGGGGCTCAGGATCAGGCGAACTGGATAGATGCCCATGTGCATGTATGGACCCCCAATACGAAAAAGTATCCCCTGGCCGATTCATTCAAAATATCCGATATGGTTCCTGCCAGCTTCACTCCAGCAGAATTGTTCTCGCATTGTAAACCTCAGGGCGTCGCCAAGGTGGTTCTCATTCAAATGAGCTTTTATCGTTTTGATAACCATTACATGCTTGATTGCATGCAAGAGCACCCCGGCGTCTTTGCAGGAGTCGGCATCCTGGACGAAAGCAAGTCCGACGTAGTCTCCGAGATGAAGTCGATGGGTGCCAAGGGGGTACGAGGTTTTCGACATTACACCGACAAGCAGAAAGCGAGTGCCTGGAAAGATTCGGCAGGCATGAAACAAATGTGGAGTCATGCGGCTGACTCAGGACAAAGCATTTGCTTGCTGACCAATCCAGATGCGTTGCCATTGATTCAAGCGATGTGTGAGCGATATCCCAAGACTCGTGTCGTCATAGACCATTTCGCTAGAGTCGGCGTGTCCGGAACGATCAACCCCATCGATTTGGACAACCTCTGCCAGTTGTCGAAATTCGAAAATGTTTTTGTTAAGACCAGCGCGTTCTATGCTTTAGGCATGAAAAAAGCACCCTATACGGATCTAGGTCCGATGATTCAACGTGTGGTTCGCGAGTTTGGAGTAAACCGCTTGATGTGGGCCTCGGATTGTCCTTATCAGGTAGTCGGGGGCCACAACTATGCCGATTCGATTGGCCTCATTCGCGATCGACTTGACTTCTTATCGAAGGAAGATAAAGAGTGGATGCTTCGGGGTACTGCGGAAAAGGTATTCTTTTAGTGCAGCGCATACCGACGCTAGCAGCGTCGGCCACGTGGTGGACGCTGCTAGCGTCCAAACCGCTCCCAGAAGCTAACAGCCAAGAGCACGACAGCCCCAGCGGCTATTCCGATGAGGGTTTGCGAAATCATCACCGTGGCAGTTTCGAGCAACCATCCGATCATCGGTGTTTGATTCGCCCATTGCGAGAGGAACTCTACACCGTGATGCAAAAAACCAATTTTGTGCGATAGAATTCCACCTCCCACCAAAAACATCGCTACGGTTCCCGCCACCGAAAGGAACTTCATCAAGTAAGGTGCTGACGACAGAATGAAATTGCCCATTCTTTGCGAAGATTTGTTAGGCCGTTTTTGCAGGACCATGCCCAAATCATCTAGTTTTACGATGACAGCAACCAATCCATAGACTCCGATCGTCATCAAGATTCCAACGCCAACGAGCACCGCCAGTCGCGTTGAAAAGGATGCTTTTTCTACGATATCCAGCGCGATGACAATGATCTCCGCGGACAAAATGAAGTCGGTTCTAACCGCGCCTTTTATTTTTACTTCTTCGGCACCCGCAACATCGATTTCTTCCGTGGCAAGGATTTCAAGGTGCTGCGCATGATGCGCATCGTCTTCTTGTTTCGAATGCAAAAACTTATGCGCGATCTTTTCGCAACCCTCAAAACACAAAAAAGCCCCCCCCGCAATCAGGAGTGGCGTGATGGCCCAGGGTGCGGCCCAGCTAAAGGCGAGTGCTCCGGGGACGAGGATGGCTTTGTTCTTCAACGATCCTTTGGCAACGGCCCAAACTATGGGAATCTCGCGATTCGGCGCCACTCCGGAGACTTGGTGGGCGTTGAGGGCCAAGTCGTCACCCAAGACCCCAGCCGTCTTTTCGACAGAGACTTTCGTAAGGGTGGCAACGTCGTCCAGTATCGAGGCAATGTCATCCAGTAGTAACAGTAGACCCGTTGCCATTCATCAACCTTTGCTTTCAAAATCCGAATCGCCCAATTCCACTATCTTAACGCGCTGCTCGAGCGGAGAGTGTAACCGTTCTAAAGGAGCCTTGAAACTGCTCTAGTCTTGGAACGCTAGAAAATGATAGATCGATGTTTCGACTGGCAGGAAGCCACAACCAAACAACCGCAATCAGGGATGTCGTTCATGAAGTTCCAATTCGAATTTCCAGTTGCTTTTCTGTTTTTACAACGTTGTATGTGGGCCGCGATCGCGTTAGTACTGGTTGGCCTTGTTCCCAATCCCTTGTGGGCTGACAACAAACTTGAACTAAATCCTG
>JANLUJ010001113.1:0-1554 GCA_031363425.1 Pirellula sp. | reverse complement strand
CTTTTAGTACGGCAGCATTCTTGCGAGCCGGTCTACGCACGCAAACGAACCTTCAGACCTTAGTGCGAATCGACGACATCGTGATCGGTTTTGCGGAACGTGGCGAAATGATAACTGGAACAACGGCGGGAGCGAATACTTTCAATACCGCTTTCGGTTATCAGGAGGTAGGGGGCCTGGGCGGTACTCGTGTACTTGAAAATGAAACGGGAACGTATCAGTTGGAGGTGAGGACGTCGGCTGATTACGGTACCAGAAATGTGACTGAGCTTCGACTGGAAACCACGCCGCTTGGTGTGCAACTTGGGCGCACTTACGATACGAACGATCGCTTATCGAAGTCATATGCGTTGGTCTTCGACTCTGCGAGCCAGATCAAGGATGCTGCAACTTTCACTCTAAGTGACGGAGAGAATACCGCCACATTCGAGTTTGATGTGACTACATCCGCAGCAGATCGTCGTAGCGGTGTCACTCCGGGTAATATCGCTGTTTCAGTTCTCGCCAACGCGACTAGCGTCGAGATTGCGAGAGCGATTCGCGATGCAATCAACAGTGCAACGTCGCAAGCTAAGATCAAAATTACTGCGATGACAAGCGGTGATATGGATGCTGGTCTGGGCGACTTGACTGCTGCTCGAGCCCTCACTATTCAACTCAATGGCCAGGTCAGTGCGGACACGCTCGGCGGAAAGGCAGGCTTTAGTGGAAACGGCGTGCCACTAACGCTTATCGAATACGGTCAAGACCTATCACCGCTGGGAACTAATTTCGGCGAAGATCTTGGGGACGGAAACGTAAAGCGAGAACAGGGACAATTGATCATTTCCTCAAGTTCCATTTTGAACTCGTCTGGATTTGGGCTGAACATTGATGCAGCAGCTCAGACCTCAACCGGTACTTCTGCGTTTGCTGGCAACCGGCCTTATCCCGGGGTTGTTCGCAATTTAGTAACACTCAACTCCTCCAATGTAACGCCTGGTGTCGTTGTAATGAATAACGTCATCGCCAGCAATGGTGCGGGCGGTATCAACATTAGTGGGGACACGACGAATACAAACGGAAATGCGCCATTTAGTGTCGCACGCGTGATCAACAACACCTTGTTCGGACGAGGAACTTCGGGCGTCGGTATCAATGTGAACGAAGGAGCTGCACCCACATTGCTCAATAACGTTGTTTCCAATTTCCTAACGGGAATTTCAGTGACTGGGACTGGCCTAAACACCACCGAGCTTGGCGGAAACTTGTACAAGCAGAATGTTGCCAACCTCAACCCGGCCAATTTAGTGCAATCGTTCCAAATTAATTTGGGGGCCGCCGATCCGCTTTTCGTGGATAGCACCAATGGAAGGTTCTATCTTGCAGCCCAGTCGCAGGCCATTGACTCCTCGCTTGCATCTTTGGAAAATCGGTCCAGCATTGAACAAGTCAAAGAAGCCATTGGTCTGCCGACGAGTCCGATTATTGCTCCTGGCTTTGATGTGAACGGATTGCGACGCGGTGACGATCCGCTAGTAAACACACCGGCAGGCCAAGGGCAAAACGTCTTCA
>JANLUJ010001111.1:0-1971 GCA_031363425.1 Pirellula sp. | reverse complement strand
GTGAAGTCTTCGTTGCCAATTCTAATTGGAACGATGATCCTCTGGCTGGTCGGTAGCTGTGTGCTGGTACGACGAGCGTACCAGATCATCCTTCGTCGTTTTTGCGATGGAATACGATCGCGAGGCAATGAGTATTTCAATGTTGATTTGGGGCGATTGCAAGGATAGGGAAGAAGGCTGTTTTCACGTAGGTCAGCCTTTCCTCAGGCTGACAAAGGCGGGTGTCCGGCTGAGGACAGCCGGACCTACGTGGGGGCCGTACCTACGGGTATGTCATTAGGCGATCGGCCGTTTGCAAAGTACCGTATTTGTAAATTTGAGCCTGAGGCGCTAGCCGATTTCTTGGGCATGGATCATCTAGCGCCTCAGCCTCAACCAGAAGATTTCAGCCTGCTGCTCGCCTTAGAAGTCGAAGGCGAGTCGCGTTCCAAATCCATGGATCCGACCGC
Organism: Pirellula sp.; assembly: GCA_031363425.1. GTDB lineage: Bacteria > Planctomycetota > Planctomycetia > Pirellulales > Pirellulaceae > JBKCUI01. Next base: position 1,522 of record JANLUJ010001111.1, on the reverse strand, counting down.
TTCCAGGCGAGATAGTGGGGCTCGTCACGGCTGCTACGTCCCGTTCCGTAGTCATGTAGTTAAATTGCCATTTTACATTGGGGTTCCAGAACCAGTTTACACCAACAGTCCAATTATCGAGGTTGCCACCGTTGATTCCTTGGTCATTTAAGTCGAGATGATTGTATCGAACACCCACTTGCCAGGCACCCATGCCGCTAACTCCGCCATCGCCTTTGTTTGGCTTAAAGAATGAAGTATGTGGCCTCAACCTTTCAAACGCGCCGGTCTTCTTGTTGTAATGGTCTTGTTCACCTGTTAAGAAATAGAGTGCTTGAACATACCCTCCGTGGTAAACGCTTTTTACTGAAGTTCGCATTTGACTCATCCATGAGCAGTCTTTCTGCCAACGTTCTTGTTAGCTTGGGAAGAGTTTCGACGTCTGCGGCTTCTGGTTACTGAATGTTCCTTAATAAATCCTTCACAGTTCGAGGCTAGTTCCCGTTGTAACGGACGCAAAAGATTTGCGATGCGAAATGCAGATGGATTCTCAATCGTTGAAAATGCTTGCAATTGAATGCATGCCGAAAGTCCGGTCTCTGGGGAGCGGCAAAGTGAATGCGCCGACCGGACGCTAGCAGCGTCCGCCACGTGTTAGGCTTTCCAATCAAACAACATTAGCATTTTTTGCGAACGGATTGCGATCTGATTTCCAGCGACAGCCAAATGCGCCCAGGCCTCATCTTCAGAAACGCGACGCTCCGAAATCAGTTGGAATTCCGTTGGATTGTGAGCTATGAGTCGCAGTTGACCACTCTGGTCTAATGCAAGGATCTGTTTGCCATTGGATACCATGCTCCAATACTCTCCAAACGGTTTGGTTGTCCACAACTCCTTGCCCGTTTGAAGATCCATGCAAGCAAACCGCTTGTTTTTCATATGCATGTAGATGTAGTGATCGATGACGATTGGTGACGACATGTAACCCTCGATCTTGTTGTCCCATCGGATCTTGGGGGCTTCGTTGATCGGCACGTCGAGTAAGAGCGATCGGCCGCCGTAACTGCTAGTGAAGATAGCGTTGTCCCATATGGTTGGCGTAAGAATATTCATTCCTCGAAAGGCCGCTACGTCGTGGCTCCAAACTGCTTTGCCCGTGACGAGATCGAGACCAGCGAGTTTGGTTCGGGTTTGCACAATCAATTGACGAAGACCATTCAGCGTTTGTATCACCGGCGACGAAAACGCGCCGCTGTTCATCATATCTCCATTGTCTCCCAACGCGTCCCAGACAACTGAACCGTCGGCGGCTTTCAGTTTTTTAACTCCTTTTCCGGCTTGAACGTATACATGGTCGCCATCGATCAAGGGAGAACATGCCATGCCGAAGTCTGGAACTTTGCCGGCGATTTTCCCGAAGTCAACTCGCCAACGCTCCGTTCCACTTTCGCAATCCAACGCCACCAATACATCTCGAATACCTCCGACAAACAGAGTCTTACCATCGGTTGTAGGAGTAGACCGGATCCAACTGCCGTTACGT
>JANLUJ010001097.1:0-2047 GCA_031363425.1 Pirellula sp. | reverse complement strand
ATCCCAACCCATTTTCGGCCAATCCAAAACGTAGCCATTGCAGCAATCATCAACGCGACCGTTAACGGATGCGCCCAAGGTTGCAATCGGCGCAAAGTCGAAGGTGGATCTGGAATATTGCCGATTGCGGTCAGCAATTTGTCGCGGTCGGTCGCTGCGAACACCTTGCCATTCGTGACTTTGGAAAGCTCCTCAAGCACCTTGGGGCGGGCCGCCAAACCGATGCGTTCGCGCGTTGCACCCTGAACGAAAAAAGTGGTCTCCAATATAGCACCGGTCTGCTTGCAGGTGAGTATCACTTTGTGTAAGCCCGGTTCGGCAACTTCATACCTTCCTTCAAATGACCCCCAACTTTCGGCACCGCCGCTCGCCAAACGAATCACTTGAAATTTTCCTGACGGTGCTTCGATTCGCACAGTGACATCACCACCTGCCAATGGCTCACCGTTCGTTTCCATTACGTTTGCCCGCAACGCCAACGTTTGTCCAAGCATCGGCTGATCAGGTGAAAAATAAAATCGCATCGTCTCACCCTCAGCCATGTTTCGCTGATAGGCCATCCACCGTACGACTTGTCCCCAAAAACGATAGTGATATTTATCCTCGACGCCTCGTCGCCAACGCCATGCCCCGTCGGTCCCCATGAACAACACTTTGCCGGCGCCGAAGGTCTTTGTCACCAACAGTGGTATTCGACCGAATTCGTTGCTCATGTCCTGGTGCACACTTAAGACCTCGCTTCCCGCTTTGGCCCGTATTACCGGTGCATACCATTGAAAACCGGGCAAGCTACTCCATGCATCTAAATTCTCGTCCTGAGTATCCGCCAATTTGGTCAAAAGGCTCTTTCGTCCGGCTTCGGTCAACTCAAATCGCATCGGCGTCTTTGAGCCAAACCCATACGGCTGCGATGGATCTAAGGTAACTGGCATTAGTGGTTCAAGGGCCGTATCTACCAAGGAGTGTTCTCGACCTTGCCAACCGGGCATAAATACGAGTCCGCTTGCTTGAAACTCTACCAACCCACGGAGCAACTTGCATTGCTCCTCGCTCAAATGCCCTTGGTCAAGTCCTACGTCACCCAAAAAAACAACGTCAAACTTGGAAAGCTCATCCATACCATTTGGAAACTCCTTGATGTAGTCTTTATTCCCCCCGCCCACTTTGCCAAGCCCCGGGTGGAACAGCAAACAAGCTACGTCCACTCCTGGATCGCGAGACAACGCGTTGCGCAAATATCGATACTCCCATCTCGGATAACTATCAATGACCAACACCTTAAGCTTCTCTTGACGAATTGCAATCGGCGTCGACATCGTATTGTTGGTCGAAATGACTTCGTCGGGGTGCGGCGGCACTTCGACGGTCAACGTGAAATCCCCTTCCGTTTTTGGAGTCCACATAACTGCATCCGTTGTCCTCGACATGGCCACGATTCGCACTTCCTTGGTAACACGCTCGCCATCGGAACCAGTCATGACAACGTTTGCAACATGATCGCGAGGCAAAGAAGACTCAATCGAAAATGGGATTCGAACCGCCTTGTTGGTGATACCAAATGTCGGCGTGTCGACACTCAGGAGTTCGATGTCTGGCAAACGTGTCGGTGCGCCAACCGGAATGGAAAGGATTGGAACACCCTGGGCCCGATATCGCATGGCTGCATTCATAGGCGATTGGCCCAGATTCCAATCACCGTCGGATAGCAAGACCACTCCGAGGAGCCTGGGAGTCGATTCAATAGCTTGATTGAGTGCCGCGTTGAGATCCGTGCCGTCCGCTTTCCCGTCGGCCGGAAACGAACTCACCCTAACATCCATCCGTGGTGCGAAAGCACTCCAAGCTTCTGCATCCAAAAGGGGAGCAATAGCCGAAGCTCTTGTCTGTGCTTCGGATTGCCCCGAATCGTTCTTGATGAGAACGTCCTTCGTCTGCATGCTTTGCGAAGCATCCGAAAGGACAAGCAAGGCAGGCCTTTCATCCGATCTAAACTCTTGAACCCATTCGGGTTGATTCAACAGAACGGCGCCAAAAACCACAATGCCAC
>JANLUJ010001084.1:0-1965 GCA_031363425.1 Pirellula sp. | reverse complement strand
CACCGCGGGCAACGTCACCATCGTTACGTTAAACGGACGGGCACTGTCACTGGGCGCATCCGTGACCATGGTCAATACCGTTATCAACGTGCCAGCGCAGTAAGGCTGGCCATGAAATCCATTTCACAGAAACCAGCACCTTGCGTGATCGCAACAGGCACAAGAATTTTTCAATCCTCCTGGAGAAAAACATGAAACTAAAAAGCGCGTTAGGGAAGCGGAGCTTGGTCGCGTTCGCGGTGCTGGCGTCATTCGTCAGCCCATTTGCGATGGCGCAAGACGCTGGCTGGTATGGCGGCCTCAATTTCGGTCAGTCAAAAGCAAAGATCGACGACCCACGAATCATCCGCGGCTTGTTGAGCAGCGAGTTGGCCTGCGAATGGGGTACTCTTGCGAGAGCCTTTGAAGCCGCTCGTTCCAGCACTTGCCCAACACAAAGTGTCACCCTTGGCATCGGTGATCGTTACCGTCGTGTTGTTAAACGTTGCCTTGACGTGTGCGATGGCAGAGGTGACGTTACGTCGAACCTTGCGTCGCTTATTTTGAACCGAAGCGCTGGTGTTTGCTGCTGTCTTGGCCACAGTGGGACCGTTCCTTCAAATCGAAATGCGGATAATACTTGTGTACGAAATGGGTCGTTCGCCGAGCGAACAAACCGCAACCCAAAATCGGATTGCGGAAACAAAGCGTCAGAACTGCGAAACTATCGCAAGTCCTTAACGCCCTTCTTGCCTGCAACCGTCTTCCGTGGACCCTTGCGGGTACGGGCGTTGGTGCGGGTTCGCTGACCACGAACTGGCAAACTCTGCTTATGTCGGACGCCGCGATAACACTTGATTTCCCGTAGTCGATGAATGCTCTGGCCGATTTGACGACGAAGTGGTCCTTCGACGGTATAATCTCGCTCGAGCAATGTCGACAAGCGGCTCAATTCGTCTTCATCCAGGTCCCGTGCCTGTTTGGTCGGATTGATTTTGGTCTTTACGCACGCTTCCCGAGCAATAACGGGGCCAACGCCGTAAAGATACTGAAGTGAATAAATGACTTGCTTGTCATTCGGAATATCAACACCGAGAAGACGCGGCATACTTGCCTACTCCTAAACCTTTATCTACCTGGACTTTACGCAAAATGTTTCGCGGTCAGTTTCGTCGACGAATCGCCGAATAACCGCGATTTCCCTTTGGGAAGCCCCACAGTGTAACGATGCAGTGCCAAACCCTGCAAGGGTTAATTAGCAGGTTTGGCACGCAATCTACGCTAAATCAATTCGTCCAATTGTTTTACTAGACTGCCGAATTGGACCAGAGCGGTTTCGACTGGCTCAGTTTGCGTCATGTCTACGCCTGCGCCTTTCAACAAATCAAGTGGGTCCTTGGAACTACCACCTTTCAAGAAACCAAGATATGCGTTGAGGTCGATTTCCCCCCCACTTAAAACTTTTTTGGATAATGCTATCGCTGCTGATAACCCGGTCGCGTACTTGTAAACGTAAAATGCTCGATAAAAATGAGGGATCCTGAAGCATTCTAAAGATAGCTCATCGTCCACGACAAAATCAGGACCGAAGTAATCGCTCAGTAGTTCGCCGTAAACGGACTTAAAGCTAGCAACCGTCAGTGGCTCACCGGCTTCGGCCATCTCATGCACAGTCCTTTCAAACTCCGCAAACATCGTTTGGCGAATGATGGTCGCCCGAATGCTATCAATCTCGTGATTGAGGATTTCAGCTTTTTCCTCTTTGGACTTAGCGTTTTGGATCATGTAGTGGGCGAGCAACTGCTCATTGAATGTGCTTGCGACCTCCGCGACGAAGATGGTGTAGTTGTAGTATTGAAAGGGTTGATTGGCTGCCGAGTAGTAGCTGTGCATTGAATGGCCAGCTTCATGCGTCAATGTGAAAACATCATTGAGAACGTTTGGCTTGAAGTTCATGAGGATGTAAGGCTCAGCGTCAAACGTACC
>JANLUJ010001122.1:0-8695 GCA_031363425.1 Pirellula sp. | reverse complement strand
GCGGTGCTGCGCTTGGCCGTCGATGGCGGTCAAGTCGTCGTCGATAGCCAAAACCAGGCATGGGGTGGTGGTGCTGTGATGAATCGTCAGTCAGCCAAGTCCATTGGTGGCTCAGTCCAAATGCGAAGCAATCTCAACAGCCAAGGTGGCTTCATTAGCAATGACCAAATTGCGGCAAGCCACCATGGTCAAATCCAAACCAACACTGCAGGCAATGCAGTTGGTCCTGGTGCAGTAATGAATTTTCGCACGACCGATATCGTCGACCGCGGCTCGATTCATACGAATGTGATTGGTAATACTTATGCAGCTCCAGGCAGCCAAGCGTGGAACAACATCGAAACTGTTACGGACGTTGTTCGTGGTATTGGTGTCAACCAAGTCCGGACCGATGTGTATGCTCACCAGGGCTTTGCTCGGGGTGATGTGGGTTCGATCTTGCCAGTCGGTCCTTACTACTCCTATCCTGTTCCAATGGTGAATCGAGTGAATAGCTCGGTGGAATCGTTTGGCGGAAATGCACATGGCCGGACGTATTACATCAACCGCTAGTAGCGAACTGAAAAGCCGCTGCTGCGCGTTGCGTCAGCGGTTTTTCTTTTTCGATTCGAAAGGAACACAATATGATTCGATCATTCTCGACAGCGTTTTTGGTCATTCTGTTTGCGAGCTCGCTCCGTGCGGACGATGGCTTCGGTGCAGCTTCAGCAATGCGGTTTCAAAACGGCCATTGGACGACTTCAGCCAACGTCAATTTTGGTTCGGGCTACGGTACTACTTCAATGACTTCCAACAGCCAGAATTTTGCACATTCTCGTGGCGTCGAATGGACTGGTAACGGCTTGCGGATTGGACATTCGTTCACCTATCGAATGCCAGACGGTAGCTTGAGTTCCCGTTCAGTACTATTCGGTGAAGGTTCGCAATATGGTGCGAGTAACGCTGGCGTATCGGGAGATGGCAGTCGTCATGCTGGCTCATCCGGGTTTATCACGCCGGACCGCTCGATGATTTTTACCAACCAAGCAGGTTCCTTGATGGGAATGCCTACTTGGACTTCGATGCAAGCTCGAAATTAGGCGTGCATCACTCGGCTGAAAAGCCGAGACTTTCGGTGGTGAGCCCGTCTCCTGCACCGAGACGGGCTCATTCCACTTTTTATTCAAACAATAACACTTTCAACTTGAAACGGAACAAAAACCATGAATATGAAACTACTCTCGACCTACGGAATTGGCTCAGTTCTGCTAGCATTTTTGACTACGAACGACGACCAACCCAAACTACCTGAGATGGCTAAAACGCCGACGGCAACGGCCAACGAAACTGTTACTCAACCAAGTGTGTCAAGTTCGCCGACCAACGCGGAATCGAACCAATTGGTTCGTCAAGCAGAAGCGGTAGCGACTCAAAAGATTGAAAAAGACGAATCACCAGTTGTGCCCATGTTCGTCCCACTTAGCCAAGACATTCGTACGCATTTCAGTTCGCTGGTGATGCGCGATGGAAGAGCGATCGGCGTGATGTTCGTTGGGCATGCAATCCCCGATAAACTCAGTCTGAACGATCGACGCAGCGTTTACGCTGGCGACATCGTCTTGGAGTGGAACGGCCAACCAGTTTTCGATATCGTCCACCTTGAGGCGGTTCTGCGACAAAGCCAATCAGGTATCTCGATGATCAAGGTTCTCCGTCAAGGCCAACTGGTCCAAGTAGTCTTGGCACCGAATCAAGGTTTCCCGCAGCAGATGGAGTCGATGCCGATGAATCCGGCGAATGCGAGTCAAGGTTCGCTTTCAATTTCGGCAAATACCATCAATGGACTTCAAACGGTTTTTGCAACATATACAGTTGAAGGCCAAGCCAAACAGATCGTACTAAATGGAACCGTAGCGGAAGTCGCAAATCAGTTCAACGCAATCTGCAATCAATTGCCGAATCACGTCCGACAAGCAATCCAAAGCAAACTGAAATAACAAGCTTTGATCAGTGAAAACGACATTCGCATCCCCTCCTTGAGATGCGAATGTCTGCTTACCCACTAGTTGCAACGTGGGTTAGTCGGTTTATAGCTTTCTAGATGAGAAGCGTACTAAGCTAACCCTTTGTTCAAGTGCCGAATAACCCACGGATGCCATTGTCCAATTAAGACGTTTCTGACTTGTTTGGGCTGGATCAAGATTGTCCGGCCCAATTGCCAATTAATCACATAAACAGACCTATACAAGCGAATGAGAAAGACCAATGAAGCTTCTTGAAAAACCCTTGATTCAGCTGACATGGCACCAGACTGTACGCAATCTAATCCGCGACGAGATACGGATGCTGTGTCTCGTGGGCGAACCTGGAATTGGCAAAACGACCTTCGCCCGGCAGATTGCTCGCGAGCTTCGCGGCGATCCAATCGTCTTCAATGGCTCCTCCGAAGCGGACTTATCCGCATTGTGGGGGCGATGGGGAATCCGTGGCAGCGACACCGTATTCCAACCTGGACCGCTACATACATCGATTGCAGATAACCGAGTACTTTTGATAGAGGATTTTGGCCTCATCCCACTTGAGACACGCGCAGCCCTTCTCGGGCTCGACCAAGAGCAAATTGAGAATCCGTTTACGAATCAGGTTCTCGCGATTCCCAAGGATTACGTACTGCTTTGTACTAGCAATCCAGAGAATCTTGGATGCCGCCGAAATGCCGGTATTGCGACCGTACTCTGGGATCGATTCACGATCGTGAATATTCCTGAACCACAATTGGCAGAATGGCGACTGATGCTCTATTACGAGTTTTCCGAGCTTGACGAATACATTTGCGAGGAAGCAGTCTCGCTATTTATGGAATGGCGGTCGTTCACCCAAAAGTCCGATTCCAATCGCACAATCCTAACGTTTCGTTCTTTGAAGCGTTTGGTTCGGTTTCTTGCTAGCGGAATGGATCAATGGGATGCGGTCGAGTTAGCAATTGTTAATTGCATCATGCCCAACGACAAAGAGCTGGCCGACGCCGCTCGGCTCAAGCTGGATATGAGTCGTCCGGCCAAGGAGATTTAATGCCATGATTCGAAATCTTCGCGATGTACCGATACGTTCACTTGAGCTCTTTGCGTTAGCTATTTCAGGTCAACGTTGGCGGGTTCTTTTAAGCACTCGCTCGAAGCATCCTCTGACGGTCGTTTTGAAATCCAAGACACTCGTGCTTGATCCAGACCGTACTTTTCTGTTCGATCTCGCTCTCGCCGCAAATTGTGGAGAAGCAGACGAATGGCTCGGAAAACTGAGTGGCACAACAGCGTCGCAGCGCAATCAACAGCTCACTCGGCAAGCCAGGCGAATTCTCATTCCTGCAAAGCAACAATGGCTCATGGATCGCTACCGTCGATTGTCGAACAACTGGCGCAATCGATACCTTCCAGGTCAAACCCTGGCCGGATTTCATGTCACCGAGAACCAAGCATCCTGGAACTCGCTGCGAAAAGGGGCCTCTGCGGTTGGCTGCAAGCTTGAAATGATTGGCGGTTTCGAGTTTCAAGGGCTCGAGCGAGATAGCCGATCGCTCGTTCAAGCGATTCGAAATGGCGACATTGAATGGGACGTTTTGCATGGACTAGACGAGTTCGCTGTCGCAACCGTCCCGTTTTCTCTATCCAATGTCCATACCCAAGACATGGAATCGGTTGAGCGTTACCTCAACGATTCTGAAGTCGTTCAATCCATGAACAGCTTTTATGGCTGTTTGCAGCGAAAAGCAGAATCACTAGAGGAGCGACTACCTCGTGGAGAGTTGCGAGCTCACGGAGTTCACTTAGATGATTCCCGTTTGGTGGCTGCGATAGTGAGCGCGAGGCGCGGTACACCCGCACGTATTTTTCGAAGCAAGAGTTCTAATGTTCAACCCAATTTCGACCCCTCACGACAATTGGTCTACATGCAACTTGACTGGAATGATATCGCAAGTTCTGACCTAGAAGTGCAGCAAGGCAAACGACGATGGGGAGTCTTGCAACAGGTAGTGTTCGGGTATGTTCGAGCTTGCGTTCGACTGGACGTCGATTTGGTCATGGAATCGTTCGCCGATCAGTATTTTCCTTGGCCACATACCGCTAATCGTCCGCCGCATTGCATCGTTCAATTTCGAACATCGATCAAGAGTATCGACCAACCTGTCGACGAGTCGTTTTGGTCGCGTCTGATAGATTTTTTGACACAGCCGCCCCGATTGCCTGGACGACCCGTATCCTTCCAGCCACTGACTTGCCGCCATATTGCCCGAGACTTGAAATCCTTTTCTCGATCGCATGAGCACACTATGCGAAATCTCTTTTGGTGTTCCCGACCAGAGCTGGACGGTAGAATTGCGAGAAAGTCTAGTGCGAGTTTGGAAGAGCGGATGGCTGAGTACATAGATACAACGATGGAGAATTTGGAACGGGATTTCCCTCCGGGACAATTCGATAGTGAGGCAACTTTTTTGCCGAACCCAATCATCGAATACGGACATCGCGAAGGCTTCTTGAAGCGAACCTTCAACGGCAAGAATGGGTAGACTCGCCCCCTAGAGATTTGTACGTTTTTGATGGAGGCGCTCACCGAACCAGGCGGCGAGAAATCGGCTGGGAGATCTTCCCACTTTCGCAGCAATGTTTTAGTTGATAGCTCTTGGGCTATGGGTAGCCAAAAAGCCCGAACGATCCACCGGTCAAGCCAGTGGGATTCAGAAATACCGATGCGGCGTCTAAAGACATTCTAGACTTTTGTGTACGAGAACTCGACAAGCTTGCAGAGACCTTCCTAGTTATTGCTACTTTCCTAATCCTCCCCCACATCCTCCTTTGCACCTTCCAATCAACCTGTGTAGTCAGCGGCCTAAGCAACCGCTCATGGATGGTCGCTTTCCCCTGGACCACTTCCGGCAAGTAAAGCAGCTCCTCAAGTATGTCTGGCGCCAAGTTTAGTAAGCTCATAATTTGAGTCATCCTTGGCTGACTTATTCTGCCGAGTTCGGCAAGCTGCTGGTACGTTTCTACTTCTCCGGAATCAATCATCGATTGCATCCGACTGGCCAATGCAACAAGCTTGGAGATTCTTGGAGTGCGACCAGACTGAGCAAGCTTCTCCCGCTTAACTTTGGTGGCATCTCGACGTTTGTGAGATTCGCCTTGGAATGCGACTTTGCGTTTAACTTTGATCATAATGGCACCTCAGTTGCTTCTGCGGCGAGCGTTTTAATCCCCGATCTGTGGAAAGATACTGAAATAGCAACATCGTGTGGATCGTACTCCACCCGCTCAACTAGAACTTCCATTAGCTTGCCTTGTTCCCGTTGCGACACGGATTTCCAAAGAGTGTCGAAATCACCGAAAGCCGCACGAATTTCGGCGTCCGCAAGTTCCGATGAAGCTAACTGGCTTATGCTAATGCGCAACTGATGTAATTCCAATTCCGACTGCGCTGTTCTATCGTTTAGTTCCGCCAGTCGAGCTAGCGTCGGATCATTGGGTTTCGGCATGGCTGCAATACGTTTGATCTCGGCATGATCGCGAGCCAGTTGCTTCTCGTATTGCTTTTGTTGTTGCTGTAATTCTTTGAGACCATTGTCAACCGTCTTACGAGATTGGCGTAGTACTTCCTGCATAAGACCATCGTCTGTGGAAATGCATCGGATCTGGTCGACGACTGCGGCTTCCAATTCCGCTGCCGGGAGCGACTTCGACGGACAAGCATCCCAGCCACATTTGACGGCTTTGAGGCAAGTGTAATATCGGTATCGCTTGCTTCCGCGACTAGACATCGTGTGGACCATGGCTTTGTTGCAGGCGCCACAATACAGCAGGCCTTTGAGCAAGGCGCCGTATTTATTGTTGACGCAATTCCCCTTGCCACGACCGTGCGACTTGAGCAGCTTTTGGACGGCATCGAATGTGGTCTGATCGACGATAGCCTCATGCTCTCCGTCGAATACTAGCTCCTTGTGTTTGGTTTTCCCGGCGTAGATAGGATTGGTAAGGAGCATATGCAGCGCCGCTTTATCAAAGGAACAACCACCTCGCTTGATTCCGCCCTTAGTAATCCAAGATTTATTCTGCCAACCGCGGGATGCCAATTCCTTTACCACCGGAGTCATCGACTTTAGCGTCAGGTACGATTCGTAAATCGCTCGAACCTGCGATGCCTCTTTCGCGTTGATGACTAGTTTCGCGTTGGGCGTCGATCGATCCACATCGTAGCCAAGAACCGGATGACCACCAGCCCATTTTCCCTTGCGCCGTTGCGCTGCGATCTTATCCCGGATCCGCTCGCCGATGATTTCGCGTTCGAATTGCGCAAACGATAGCAAGATGTTGAGTGTAAGTCGACCCATCGAATGCGTCGTATTGAACTGCTGCGTCACCGATACAAAAGAAGCGTTGAACTTATCGAATGTCTCCATGATTCTGGAGAAGTCCAACAGACTTCGGCTGAGTCGATCCACTTTGTAGACCACAACGCAGTCGACCTTGCCGGATTCAATGTCGGCAAGCAACCGATTGAGCGCCGGTCGATCTAGACTCCCACCAGAGAATCCACCATCATCGTATTGTTCTGGATTGCAGGTCCACCCTTCATTTTGTTGGCTTTTGATGAAGGCCTCGGCTGATTCCCGTTGCGCATGCAGCGAATTGAATTCTAGCTCGAGTCCCTCTTCACAGGATTTGCGGGTGTAGATCACCGAAGAGCTGCTCATATCGCTTCTTTAGCTGGACCGCCTTCATCAACTCCAAATTACACAATTCACGCTGTAGTGCCGCTGCACTCTTCGTACTCTTCATCTCTAAACCCCTCTGGTTAGTTGTCTCTTGTGGGAACATTCCCCACGTGTGACAGTGAGCAGAGATTCAGAGACAACATCAAGGCATGTGTTGGAATCAGCCGAGAGATTTCTACAGATTGAGGGAGATGTTGTGCGCATGCGCAGAATGGCGGCTGAGAGTAGGGAAGCGACTTGGCTGAGGCGATCATCGGGTGTGAGATTTTCTGAGTCAATCTTTTGTGGTATCCGGATCAGAAGCGGCGCAATCTCTGGAGTGCGCGGCGTCGTTCGTTGCTCAATTCAGAGTTGTGTGGTCGTCTTATCTGCATACCTATCGATGTTCAATTGACTCACCCACAATGATGGCTTTGATCTTCAAGGATTATCGTCTTGATATTAAGCCTATCATTCAGAATTGCCTCTGGCAGATTGGCAGGGCAAGTTGGGGGGGGCGATCCCGCGAAATCTGGTTGGTGCGTGGCTGCAATCGTTCATTGATTCAACGTGCAATGTACGCCTTAGAGCATCGTCCGAAAACAATTCTGTTCACTCCCTCGGAGACCACTGCACGCAATTGGTCTTTTCGATTCCCGGGAATCGCCATTGCTTTGGAGTCCGTCTTGAGTTGGACCGACGAGGGATTCACACTCGATGAGGAATTCGTAACGTCAAAACTACTTGATTGCAAATCCACAGCAGTGGCACCACCGAAGGCGAAACCAAAGCGTTCGAGTCGTACGGCTATCAATCAACGCTTGGTACCGATTTCCCAATCGTTGCCTATCTTAGACCAGATGGTGGCGTTGTGTACTTTGCGGATCGCAATACGCTACCTACCAACGGAGCGTCACTGTTTCAAGAAATGAAGGCAGCCGTCTTCCTAGCCCGGAATGCCAAACCATCAGCGAGACTCCCTGTGGAATTGGATGTGCCAAATGTCCTCCAAGCGGATTGCCCGGATGGGACTTGCTATCCAGACCAATTCAATATTGCGATCGATAAGATCAGTGCTTGGGATCTTGCTGGAAAATCAATTGACGGATCCACTCTAGCGACACGGCTTCAGAAACCAGCGTATGTACTCGCGAAAGAGGAAGACCCAACTCAATTTGTTCCCATGGATTCATTTTACACCAGGGTCCTAAGGTCAGACCTGATAGTGATCTACTTCCCTAAAGGGACGATTTCATCACCAAAGCCAATAGCGATGTGAGTACATGCCGCATGCCGGGTACCGCTGGAATTGTCAACGTAACCGCAGCACTTACTGCACCTGTTGCCGTGATCGCTAATGTTGATGGTGCTTGCATTGGGAGTAAACTGCTTGGCAAGTTTACATCGGCGACCCAAATACACGCGCCGCTACCACTCGTGTACGCCGATGGGCGAACGCGTACTGCTTTGAGTTGACCGCATGGCACTATGTAACCCAGGTTGTTCCCGTTTGTAACAGCATGAGTCAAAAGCGGTTGCCCTGGAGTAAGCAAAGTACCGCCAATGCTCGCTGTACCGTGTGGATACACTAAGATTGGGAAATAGTTCGTCCCATCGACCGTACCCGTAAACTCGAGCGTTGCAATTAGAGAGTTTGACACAACATAGAGCGTTGCAAATTGATCTCCATTAATCGGAAGAACTAATTCTGAGCTTCCGTTTGCAAGTGTCCCACTGATCTCACGTCGCTCTCGGACTGGCACGACCTGCGCATCTGCGTTAAGGTTTAACCCCATTATGATTCCTTTTTGTAGTTGACTGCCACGCGACCAATGAAAAGGCGAGCTGTTGTGATAGTGAAACGAATTAATCCGATCTCAGCTCTTGCAAAGATTCGCAAGCCAGAATCCTGTATGTCTTCCAGGTCATTTTCGGCATCCCAATTAGCACTGAACCAACACTGTATTTGTTCTG
>JANLUJ010001120.1:0-3843 GCA_031363425.1 Pirellula sp. | reverse complement strand
CCAGGCACTCACCCGCAAAAAGCGGGTGAGTACCTGGGCCGCTGGGAACGTTGGAAACCTGGCAGTTAGTGCGTTAAACCTTGAGGACGGTGGGGCCAAGCCCCAAAGTTTCAGAAATGCTACACAGCGTTGCTCCCTGGGTCATATGCCCCCCGTTTCACTCTTGCCCAGGATAGAATAGACGGCAATCCTCGTCCTCGAATAATCCAAACGTGGATGCTTTTTGTGCTCGCTTCTACCCGCCTGTCTTTAATGAACTTCAGCTTCTTTCCAATCCTTGTTCTTTCTATCCTTGAGTTAAACATCGGTTTGATGGCTCAAGAGTCGGACTTGGATTTGTCAAAGTTCTGTCCGGACCACTTCACCTTTGTTCGCATTGTTTACGATAGCGTTGGCGGGAACGGAGAAGCCTATTATCGAGGGGACGCAGGCTGGATTCCCCGCTGGGCTACCGACCACCCCGTGGGAGCAAAAAATCTCACTTGGCGACTCAATCAACTGACTACCATCAAGTCCAACCAGGGAACATTGTTACTGAGGCTGACCGATGCAAGACTCATGGATTATCCATTCGCTTTCATGAGCGATCCGGGGTGGCAAGACCTTACTCGAGAGGAACAAAAGGGCTTAAAGTCCTTTTTCGATAAGGGTGGGTTTCTATGGGTAGATGATTTTTGGGGACAGGCCGAATGGGACAATTTCGAAAGCAACATGAGGGGCGTCGCACCTAATTGGAAATGGTTTGATATTCCGAGCGATCACCCAATCCTGTCTGCTGTCTACCCATTGAAAAAGTGCCCGCAGATTACAGCCATTCAATTCTATCGCCGAAATGGAGTTAGCTATGATCCGGCGTGGATACACAAGCGCCCTAACGGCGGCGATGCTGATTTATCGCAAGTCCATTTTCGAGGACTCAACGATGACCGAGGTCGATTGGTTGCGATTGCGACCCACAACACCGATATCGCAGATGGTTGGGAACGCGAAGGTGATGACGAAGAATTCTTCCAACGTTTTTCGATCGACGCATACGCGTTGGCGATCAACGTACTCACCTATGTTATGTCGCACTAGGTCGTATAGGGAGCACAGATCGCACGGCGGAGACCGCCGTGCCACTCTTACCGGCCAAGATTCTCAAATAGATACAGTCCCGATTTGCCAGGGCAAACCAAATCGATGTCACCATCCTGGTCGATATCAATAGCGGCGATCTGCAGTCCCGTTCCCGCGCTGCCGCGAGGAAAGTCCTTAAGAGCCCACCTATCCTTTGCATCCTTAGGCGCATTCAATGCTGGCTCGCCACGGAAAATGGTCTCCTTAAGCCATTTTCCGGTGGAACGGTCGTATTGATATGCAAACAAAACGGATGCTTGCGTGTCGCCCGGCTCAACTTCGTGTGCGTATACTCGTTTGCCGGTGATCAATTCTGGTTCCCCTTTGCCGTCCAAATTCGCAAACAACAGGGTATGCACCTGAGAAAAAGTAGTGTCGATGTCCAGCTTCTTCCACTCACGCGGCCCATCGTTGGATCTCGATTGTTTTAGCCAATGCAGTCCAAAGCCATGCCCCATTCCGAAAACAACGTCGGCTAATTTGTCACCATCCACATCGCGACCGTGGATAAAGATCCCAGCCGAACCAAGTTCAAACTCGGCATGAAATGGCCAATCCGTCGAAGCGGCATTGGCTGGTTGCTCGTGCCAACCTTTCGGTGTGATGATGTCGATTTTACCATCGCCATTGATATCGCCAGCACCGACGCCATGTCCCGCGCCTTTGTTGCCGAGGTCATGCTTCGTCCAAACAACCTTGGGTTTCTGCTGCGTCAATTCGTACCATACAACCGATTGACCAACGTTGGGTAGAAAATCAAGTTTTCCATCGCCGTTGATATCTACCAATTCACCAGTTTCCATATTCCCCGGCAAATCGATTTCATGTTCGATCCAGTTTTGAGTTGCGTCTCCACCTGGATTCTCAACCCAACCTACTCGCTTGCCAAAATAGTTGCAGGTAACAATGTCGGTCCTGCCATCGCCATTGACATCCAATGGAGAGTCGCAAAAGTCTTCGTAATAATGTGGATTGGTGCCAGCTGGTACGTCGCGAACTTTATGCCGTGTCCACTTGGGAGCTTCGTACCATGAGTCACCACAAAAGATATCGATTTGACCATCTCCGTTAAAATCCGCTGCACCGCAAGCTTCGAAAGGTGACTGGTCGTTGATGGTAAACATGTTCCACTTAATCGGAGGCAATGAATCCTGAGCCGAAGCATGTCCCATCAACGTGACCGTACTGCAACAGGCAATCGTCAATGCGGATTTCAGGCTACACCGAAAGCGAGATCGTTTTTTCATTTTTTGTTTAACTACTTGATATGCGTTCTACTTGAGAGTCTGTGTTCTACTTGAGATGCGTTTGAAACCAATCCCAAACGATTGGGTATTGGTCCATGATACCAGGCCACGAGCTATGACCGCCCCCAGGTTGGACAATCAGTTTAACAGGCCGACCCAATTCCTCGTACTTGGTTTTCATGATGGTTGATTGTTGGAGAGGCACCGTTTTGTCCGCATCGCCATGAATGAGCAACAATGGAGGCGAATCTTTGCTCACGAAATAAATTGGAGAGATCTCTTTGAGTTGAGGTTCCAGGTCCTTGATCTCACCCAGTATGCGCTCGAACAATCCTGGCTTTGCAACCGCTAAAAGTCCGAAGCTTTTTGGAGCCCCCCAGTTGACCATGTCCGTTGGAGGGAACCAGGCAACAACAGCTTGAATACGACTACTAGCACGATCGATGGGATCCTTGGCTTGGGGATTGCCATCGTCACCATGAGTTGCCGCCATCAACGAAAGATGGCCGCCGGATGAGCCACTTGTGATCCCGAGGTGCAATGGATCGACATGGAATCGCTCCGCGTTAGTTCTAATGAAACGAATTGACCGTAAGATGTCCGGTGTCATCTCTGGAACAAAGTATTTTGGACTGCTTCCGTGTCGAACGACGAATAGGGTGAATCCACCCTTGATCAGTCCTTGCATCCAATGGTCGTATTTGCGACGCTTTTCCTCTTCCTCAAGTTTGTCCGATTTCCTCGAAATCCAACTGCCGCTAGAAACGAGTATCAGACCGATCCCGTTTCGATCTGAATTCGGCTCGATGACATCCAGGGTCAATGCCATGCCATCCTTGTGACCGTAGACGACATCCTCTGTTGCGAGGTACGAAATGAATGCGTCCTCGGAACGCCCAGCCGAAAAAATGCCGAGCACCATCAAAAGAGCAATCAGATGCACACGAAATCGCATGTTGAAACCTAGTATTGTAAGTAGTATTTTTTTGTGGAACAAGGCGTCCAGCATTGGCGACCTCAGCTAGGTTCGCCAGTGCGGGTAAGTTTTCTTTGACTTTTCCTGTCGCCTTATCGTCAGGAGCTTTTAGTTTAACTCGGAATACTCGTCGGAGATACTCATCGTTAATTTAGCTACATCGGAAACGCAGTGCGTCGACAAACCACGAAACACACCAAAAACACGAAATCAAATGAACATTAATAGTACAACGAGCCTGCAGTTTTTCGTGTCGTTCGTGTTTTTCGTGGTCAATTTATTTGAGCTCAAAACGAGTTCCGATTCGACACCGCGCCCGATGGCGAGGCGCTTGAGATCAACACTCAGGCAATTCCGATCTGCCAAAGAGTTGCAGTAGCTACATTGAAAACGCAGTGAGTCAGCAATCCACGAAACACACCATAAACACGAAATTAGATGAACATCAAAAGAACAAGGCGCCTGCAGTTTTTCGTGTCGTTCGTGTTTTTCGTGGTCAAT
>JANLUJ010001012.1:0-2751 GCA_031363425.1 Pirellula sp. | reverse complement strand
TGGACACCGAGGACGCGCGCGAGGGCATCCAGTCATTCATTGAACGTCGCAAGGCGGTGTTCAAGGGGCGCTGACTCGCCGCTGCTGCGCCCGGAACGGGTGGCGTGCGCTCACGTGCGTCACCGCTGCGGAAAAGCTGCGGCGACGCGCGACTGCCAGAAATGCCCTTACGTCGCCAGGCCAATTGCTTGGTGAGTTACCGTATTTGCCTCCCGAACGAACACGCGATCAAAGCGTCGTTGATACGCGATCGGACATCTACGGCCTCGGCGCAACCATGTATGCACTGTTGGCTGGCAAACCACCCTTTGAGTCCGATTCGACGTCGGAACTGGTACGAAAGATTCGCGAGGATGTCCCAGAGCCGCTCAAGAAGTTCCAAATGGCAGTAAACGATCTCTTTGGAGCGGTGGTGCTCAAAATGATTTCGAAACGTCCGGATGACCGATACGACAATCCGTCGCAAATGCTTGCGGAATTAGAACGAGTCGGTAAATACCAGGGACTTTCACTTCCGGCATAGCATGTGTGCTGAAAAGTCACATGCGACATCTTCTCGTAGTCATTTGTCTGCTATGTCGTCCTGCATTGATTGACTTCACAAGTGTGTCCCTGCTTTGGCACAGCAAATGCTCACAAAGCCTTGAAAATCAAGTTTTCATTTGCGAGCGACTTGATCGCTGCGGGACTTTCCAGAGGGAACAGTATGATGGTCAAGTCGTCTACGATGAAGAAAATACTGGTTGCTACCGATTTTTCAGTTCACTCGAAGATCGCGCTCGCTCGCGCCATTGACCTTGCCAATGGCTTTCAATGCCAGGTAACAGCGGTCCATTGTGTGCCTGACCTAGCTTTTGTTCCATCGGGATCCGAGTTTGGCTTACCCAACACCGACTATATGGTTATGCAGGAAGATTTTCGTCGCGACGCATCTGCAGCGATGAAGAATTACCTCGAAGGCGCGGTTCCGGTGGCGTTGTCGATCAACTCGAAAATACTAGTTGGTGATCCCCATGTGGAAGTGTCCATTTATGCGGAGACAGTCGAGGCTGATTTGGTGGTTGTGGGACGAAGTGGCCATTCAGGTTGGGAGCAGTTTTTTTTAGGGAGTACGAGTCGGGGCTTAGTTCATCGATGTCCAACGTCGGTATTGGCGGTAAGCGATCAGTGGACACAAAAACCGAAAACGATTTTGGCAGGAACTGACTTTTCCGAAAAGTCGCGAGAGGCGGTCTTGCAAGGCTTGGCTGTAGCTGAAAAGCTTGGTGGAACGGTCCATCTGATGCATGTCATCGACACGACAGATACTCCCTCGACGAGTGTTGATCGAATGACCGGCCACGATTCGATGCGTCAATCGATTAATGATTATGCCCAATCGCGTCTCGAGTCATTCGTTCAGTCACTTGATTGCGAACCATCACAATTGCAATTGCATTTATCGTGGGGAACTCCCTGGCGCGACATGTGCCAGACAGCCGAGAGGATAAAGGCGGAACTGATTGTGATCGGCAATGTCGGGCGTCGAGGCGTCCAGGGCGCATTTTTAGGAAACACAGCCGACCGGATTTTAAGTCACTCTAAAACAAGCATACTGGCTGTGAAGTCGGCGGGTCAATAACGCATGAAGCGTCACCGTGAGGCTCGAAACATGGAGCGTAAACGTTCATCGCATTATGGAATATCGCATCGTAGACGTGGTATTGCCAGAAAATTTGCTCAGGTTCGGAATGCCGGAGCCGGTGCCTTTGCTTCTCTAATGGCGGTCTTGGGGCCAGGAATGCTCGCAGGACTATCGGACGATGACCCTGCCGGAATAACGACGTACTCGGTACTCGGTGCAGACCACGGCTATCGATTGCTTTGGATCATTCCGGCTTCAACCGTTCTGCTTGTGTATTTCCATTTGCTGGCGGTTCAAATCGGTGCAGCAAGTGGTAAAGGCTTTGTTGGAGTCATACGTGAGCGGTGGGGCGCTCGAATGGGATACGTCGCAGTCATAGGTTTGTTGCTCGCCAACTTTGGAACGATCTGTGCAGAATATGCAGGCATTTCAGCAGCAGCTTCGCTTGTAGGTATTCCATCATGGATCAGTACGCCTTTAGCCGGCTTGTTGATCTCGATGTTGGTGGTACTAGGATCCTTTCATCGCGTTGAAATTGTCTTGCTTCTTGTTTCGTCGACCCTGGCCCTATATGTCATCGACGGGGTACTGGCTGGTCCCGACTGGACTCTCTTGCTGCGGAGTTCACTCATTCCAAGTATGCCCATTAACCATGCTGGTTGGATTGCGATAACGGCGACGCTCGGCACAACTCTTGCTCCTTGGGGGCTGGCATTTTTGCAGTCCTATGCGGTGGACAAGAAAATTTCGGTTGCGAATCTGAAATGGGAACGGATTGATGTCGTTGTGGGGTCACTGCTTACGGGAGTCATTGGCCTAGCCATCGCGGTCGCGTGTGCAGCCACGCTCCATCGCGAAGGAATCCATATCGAAGACGCGAGTGATGCAGCCATTGCACTTCGCCCATTGGCCGGTTCCTTCGCTACTGTGCTATTTGGAACCGGACTACTGGGTGCTTCATTGTTGGCTGCCGCTATTGTCCCGCTGGCCACTTCCTATTCAATTGCGGAGGGAATTGGGGCGCCTGCGTCGCTGGATCTCGATTCGCACCACTTTCATTGGTTCTATGCGGCCTTTATTGGTTTGACGATTGCGGCCGTCAGTGTGGTTTCGCTGCCGGGGCTGCC
>JANLUJ010000973.1:0-1950 GCA_031363425.1 Pirellula sp. | reverse complement strand
CGGTGATGGGCAAGCGGTCTCCATACCGCGATGCGTGACTGCCGCAAGATGGACGATGATCATTGGCAAAGACGGCCGCATCCTCAATCGGCAAACGGACGTCTCACCTGTAAACGACAGCCAGGAAGTTTTGAAATTTATCCACAAGTTGGCGGCCAAATAGTTGCCAACTAATTCAACCACATATGTGCAAGTCCGCAAAGGATATCAACGGACAAATTTAGCGCAGCGCTTTACCGAGATTGCTATGATGAAAATCGCGTCTAGCCCGTTCTCTCAGTGCGAACCCAACATGAACCAGCCATTATTGGATCAGGAACAATGGCTAGAGCGACATAGGCCTTATCTGTCTTTGTTGGCTCACGCTCATTTGAATCGACGTCATTCGGCTCGACTTGATACGTCGGACATTGTTCAACAAACGCTTCTAAATGCATTTCTCAAGCGAGACGAGTTTCGAGGTAGCACCGAGGCCGAGCTAACTGCGTGGCTTCGAGAGATTTTGAAACACAAGCTTGCCGACGCCTTGCGAGACCAGCACCGTGACAAACGAGATATCCGACGCGAGTGCACGTTCGACGAAGGCATCGATGCATCATTTTCCCGTACCGAAGGATGGCTGGTCTCACTGCAGTCGTCGCCTAGCCAGAAAGCGGTGAAGCAGGAAGATCTACTGCGACTGTCTCAAGCCCTTACCGAATTGCCGGAAGCCCAGCGTGAGGTCATCGTGCTTCATCATTTGCAAGGACAGAAGCTGGCAGAGGTGGCAGCAGAAATGGACCGCAGTGAGGCGGCAGTGGCTGGACTGTTGTTCCGAGGTCTAAGAACACTGCATACTCTGTTGGGAGATTAAGGGTCATCGATGTCCGAAAACAATGCACCACAACCTGGCAATAGCGAAGAACGCGACCAGCAGTTGGAAGCAGTCATCGCCGATTATATCCGCGCCTGCGAGACTGGCTCCGTACCCAATCGCGGCGAGATTCTCAAGCGATATCCTGAATTTGCGGACGAACTGCGGCAGTTCTTCGGTCAGCACGACCGTATGAATCAGATAGCAGCACCGATTCGGGGTTTTGGCGACTCGCTGGCTCAGGCCGTGGGACCGGGGCAACAGCTCAGTTACGTGGGCAACTATGAACTGCTGGAAGAAATCGCTCGTGGCGGGATGGGAGTGGTGTACAAGGCTCGGCAAACCACGCTTGGGCGCATTGTGGCCGTGAAGATGATTGTCTCAGGCCGAATGGCCAGCGAGCAAGATGTACAGCGGTTCCAGGTCGAGGCACAAGCAGCCGCAGGACTTCAACACCCTAACATTGTTTCGATCCACGAAGTGGGCCAGCACGAGGGTTGGCATTATTTCTCGATGGACTACGTCGAGGGTCGCGATCTATCTAAAATTCTGAGAGAGAACTTGTTGTCGGCGAAGCAGGCTGCGACCTATGTACGTCAAATGGCTGAAGCTATCCACTACGCACACCAACAAGGGATACTGCATCGCGATCTGAAGCCATCGAACATTCTGATCGACAGCCACGATCAAGTTCGCATCACCGATTTTGGCTTAGCGATGCGAGTCGAAGGTGGCAATGACCTTACCCATACTGGCCAGATCGTGGGGACACCCAGTTATATGCCACCGGAACAGGCACAAGGAAAGCGCAGTTTGATCGGACCTGGTAGCGACGTGTATTCATTGGGCGCGGTGCTATATGAATGTCTTACTGGCCGTGCGCCGTTCCGAGCCGACTCGGTGCTGAAGACCATCGAACAGGTAATCCATGCCGAAGCCGCATCGCCGCGCAGTCTTAACGCCGCCATTCCACGCGACTTGGAAACGGTTTGTCTTAAGTGCCTCGAAAAAGAACCTAATCGTCGCTATGGCACCGCCAAACTTCTGGCCGATGACTTGCAGCGATTTCTGATCGGTGAACCGATTATCGCACGTCC
>JANLUJ010000916.1:0-4191 GCA_031363425.1 Pirellula sp. | reverse complement strand
CCTCCGCGCTCGCGCCAGGCAACGCTGCTGAAACCGATATTACCGGAAAGTCGACCTTTGGAAAAAGATCCACACCCATTTCAAAGTACGAAACAATTCCAAGCACTACCGGAACAGCCACAAGTACCCATGTAAAGACAGGACGGCGGATGCAAATGTCAGATAGGTTCATCGTGGCGACTCCCGAATGGAGATCGACATCCCATCCGAGAGCAGACGTTGCCCACTCGTGACCACGACGGAATCGCCCGGAAGCGAAGGCGACGCAATTTCCATCCATTCATTCGTTTGCTGACCAAGTGTGACTCTCACCTCGCGAGCCGTGCCGTCTTGCACAAGGAAGATTTTGTGGATACCCGCGAACGAATAGAGTCCAGTCATCGGTATCGTTGCAGCGGTTGCACTCCGACCGATCAAAATCTTGGCTTTTGCAAATCCACCTGGCTTGAGAATGGCCGTCTCATTCGGTACATCCACTTCCACCATAAATGTTCGCGTAGTGCGGTCAACGGCAGGGCTTATTCTCGCGACGCTACCGATGGTTGGCGCTGCGCGAGAACCGGTCAAGACTTCCACTGACTGCCCGACAACAACTTCACCACTTTGCGATTCTGGTACTGCAAGTCTTAATTTGAGTGTACGCCCAAGTACGAGCCTAAAAACTTCGGTTCCAGGTCGAACAAGAGTTCCTTCCGAAACGAATCGTTCTGTAATCGAATAGGTTGGGTCGGCAGTGTTAGTTGGCGAAGGAGCACAGATAACGACATCTCGCAACCGCTGATTTGCAATGGCCAATTCAGCGTTTCGAAGCCTCGCCATGGCTGCTGCCGACTTCGCCAATAGAAGTTGATTTTGCCAATCCGATTCGAGTACCAATGCCTCCGATTTTGCCTGTTCAAAATCCTCCGCTGAAATGGAGTTCGTTGACTTGAGCGGCACCAATCGCTGCAGTCGCGACTGAGCTAGCTCAAATCGCAATCGGGCTGACACAACTATTGGCAATCTACTGAGGTCCTCCGATACGTCCGGAACGGCTAAGAAACCACCCTTTGCAAGTTCGGCCTGTACATACCGATCGGCTTGTTCGCAAGCAAGCTTAGCATCGGTTGGATCTAGCTCGAGCAATCGCTCGCCCGGTTGAACAACGCTCGATAGGTCGTGGTAGATTCTAAGTACGCGGCCTTCCTGTTTTGAACTGATCGTTACTTCTTCGAAGCCATGAAGTGTCCCAACGGCTTCTACGAATCGTTGGATTGAACGATGTTCTACGGGAGACGCGGTAACT
The DNA here is from genome assembly GCA_031363425.1 of Pirellula sp. Taxonomy (GTDB): domain Bacteria; phylum Planctomycetota; class Planctomycetia; order Pirellulales; family Pirellulaceae; genus JBKCUI01. Next base: position 2,906 of record JANLUJ010000916.1, on the reverse strand, counting down.
ACGAATTGATCATTGGTGCGCAGGTTGGTTGCGGCGGGCAATTCGAGCAGGTCCTGTCGGTGAGCACGCCGATTGGCCATCCACCAACCGCAACCAAACGCAACAACCAGACTCGCCAACCCTACAATCCAAGGAAGCCAGGTTCGCTTCGCAATGAAACTGGAATTCGACTCAATCGATCGAGCTTCGCCAGGTATCTCCGGTTGGAGTACAACCACGGCACTATCATTCGGCTCCGAGTCAGTAGAGGGTTCCAATAGATTGGTTGACATGTGTTTTCCAAATTACCTAGGAGGAGATTCGAGTGTTTGTGATTGGACTCATCGAGAACTTCTCGACTTGCTTCTTGCCTTCACGCGATATCTTTCGAAATAGAACCAGCAGGATTTGTTGTTCCTCTTCCGTAAGGGCTGAAAGAATTGCGCGATGGAAAAGAAACTTTGCATTGGACGCCGCTGCGTACGCAATTTTGCCTACTTCCGTAAGGTCCACGTGAATAACCCTGCGATCGACCTCCGACCTAGTGCGATGAACTAAACCTTTCTGCTCCAGGTGGTCTACTAGGTTCGTCATCGAATTGACCGCAACACCCAAATGCTCAGCAACGGAACGCATCATCTGTGGTCCAGACTCTCCCAAAAGTTCAACGATGCGAAGATCTTGATGACCAAGGTTTGCCTGCGGACCACATGCGGCCGCGTCGTGCAATTGAGTGAATTGCTTCAATATCTCACGAACAATCAGTCCGAAATCATTCGCTCTTTCGTCCACGCTGTCCATTAATACCTCTAAAAACGAATAGTTCTACAATCGAACTAATCTAGTTTGGAACAATTGCTTCGCCGTGTCAATATGCGTTTACGCAACTGCAGTCTGAGATATACGTTCAACTTTGGTAACTTCGAACCGCCGGTCTCGCTAGGAGCCGAGCAACCGACGTCACCGGCTGGTACACTAAGGTAAACACAGTCAAGTAACCAACTCTCCGCCTTTTTGAAGGCCATTTGCTGGAGATGCTTCCATGTTTAATATTCTGCTAGTTGACGACTCGGCCACCGATCGCCTATTGATCGAGGGCCTTCTGAAGAAATGTTTGCACTTTGATGTTGAAACAGCGGCGGATGGATTGCTCGCGCTGGAAAAAATCAAAGCAAAAGCCCCGGATCTGGTCGTGACGGATATGCAAATGCCAAACATGGATGGAATGCAATTGGTTGAGAAAATCCGTAGACTTTATCCTCTCATTCCGGTCGTCCTCATCACGGCTGCAGGAAGTGAGGAACTTGCATCGCAAGCTTTACAACGAGGAGCGGCGGGCTACGTTCCCAAATCCCGTTGTGAAGAACTTTTGCAGGATACTCTAAACCACGTCATTGAACTCACCCGAACGGAATCGAGTTTCGAACGGATCATCGAATGCGCAACACTTACCCATTTTGAGTTTGCCTTCGAAAACGATTTTGCTTTAATTGCCCCACTAATCGAACTTGCACAACGCATGACGATAGGACTTGGGATATGCGACGAACCGGCCGCAGTTCAAGTTGGCGTTGCTCTCGAGCATGCGGTCCTGAACGCTATCTATCACGGGAATTTGGAAATCGGTGGACCGCTGAATGGCGATCGAACTCTGATGGACCAGCGGTTGACTAAAGCCCCTTACAAGGATAGACGTGTCCATATCGAGATACACGTCACACGGGAGCAGGCGCGGTTCAAGGTTAGCGATGAGGGACCTGGGTTCGAGTTTAAAGAACTTACGGCTACAGGACGAAAGACGGCGTTGTTAGGCGAGGGTGGTAGAGGCCTCTTCCTGATGTGGGCTTTTATGGACAGTGTTTCCTACGACCCAACGGGAAACGCGGTTACCATGGTCAAACGTAGAGTTTCAAAAGAGGCTGAAGTAAAAACGGACGTCGCCAAAGCCAAACCAGACCTGTCAAAGACCCCTACCGTCGTGGGCGTACTGAAGCCACGCGATGGAGGTACACCCATTGAACTGAAAAAACCCAAGTTGACGGCAGGCCGTGATCCTAGTTGCGATATCGTGATTCGCTCGTCGTCCATCTCTTTGCACCATTGTTTGCTCTATACATTCGAGGGTTGGTGGTATGTTCGGGATTTAAAGAGCACCAATGGGATTCGAATTAACCATGTTTCGTTCCGTGAGCATTTGCTCCGGCCTGGATCACTTCTCTCCATTGGCAAATTTGAATACACGATCGACTATGAACCTACCGCCATGGGGGCATTTGGCATCGACCCACCCGCCGATCCCTTTTGATCGAGTTTGTTGACAATATCGGACATGCAATCGTGCTTCACTTCTTTTCTAGCTCCCCTCGCCCCGCTTCGGGGAGAGGGGTTGGGGGTGAGGGGTTAACTGCCTGGATCGCAGCATTAACAAAGCATCGAATTCTCTCGATCACTTCGCCGCCATCTCGAATCACATCGTAACCAGGTATTCGAAGAATCTGATACCCCAAACCGCGCAAGTATTGATCCCGTATTCGATCATGTTCGATGCCTGCTTCGGAGATATGATGTTCGCCATCGATTTCGATTATCAGCTTCAATTCAACGCAACAAAAATCGACGGTGTAAGGAGGAATGGGAACTTCACGACGAAACTTTTGGTTGCAGCATTGTCGATTGCGAATCCATTGCCAAACGGTAGTTGCAAATTCGTTGGATGTGTGCCTTTGGTTCTTGGCAAATTCGATTGATGGTTTTGATCGGGCTTGGCTGCGTTTCATATTCTCGATTTACCCCTCACCCCCCGACCCCCTCTCCCCGAAGCGGGGCGAGGGGGAGAATATATCATTAGGCGGCTAGCGCGGATTATTCATTGTTTGTTGAACAAAAACGGCCTTCTGTGCGTATAAGTTGTTTATCACAAGCAGCTT
>JANLUJ010001096.1:0-18766 GCA_031363425.1 Pirellula sp. | reverse complement strand
CCTTGTTGTTTTTGAGGATGCACGTCCACATGCGCCCATCGATCGATATGGTTTGGTTGGATGAAGCGATCGCTTGGAACTTTGCGAAGCGGCTGTTTGAGTTCGCTTTCGACTCGTTGCAAAAACGTTTCAAAGCCGCTTCCGTCCAGTACGTACTTCAACCTAGCCTTCTTTCGATCGGTGCGATCACCGTGCATGATGAAGACTCGCAAGATGGCCTCGCTGATTGCGACGCATTCGTTTGGCTTGGCTAAGACACCTGTCGAGCGAGCAAAGTCACCATGTCCCGTTATCCCACCCAAGCCGAGCAGAAAGTACACGCCTGCCTCAAGACCATCGCTGGACTCAGTAACATCGACCGCATGCCAACTGATATCGTTCGTTTCAGCGAGCGAACTGATCCGTCCTGAGCCGTCAAACGCAATATTGAACTTGCGTGGCAAGCCGTACAGCTCAGGCTTATGAAGGATGTGGTAGTGAAGTTCACGAGCCAATGGTAACGTTTCGATCAATTCCAATGGATCGATGCCACTTAAAGTGCTCGCGGTTACGTTCCGAATGTTGTCAGCACCAGCACCTTGGGTGACTATGCCTAAGTCGCGGAGCCCCATCAATACGTTGAGTGCGTTGCTCGCTTGGATTTCTCGCAATTGCAAATTGGCGCGGGTTGTAATGTCAGCATAACCGCCTGCGAATTGGTCGGCAACGTCGGCCAAACCGTTCAACTGGTCGGAACGCAACACGCCGCCTGGTATGCGCATTCGGCACATAAACGAATTCTGGGCCGGCGCCACATAGAACAAGCCATGGTATTTGGTCATGAACACATCGGTCCCCTTTGGGAATTCCCCCTTCGAGGCTCGCTCACCTATTTCGGACCACATTCCAAGACCACTCTTCTCCCGTTTGGCTTTCTCCTCAGCGACTAACGTTTTTCCGACCGCCTCAAATCGCTGCTGAGCTTCCAAGTGAATCGATGGCAACTGCGAACTTGATAGCGCGACATTGCCGCCGACCAGCACGGAAGTCCCATTTGGCGAACCTGCATTGGGCAATTCATTGGCTAAACCTATTCCAGATCCGCTTATGACCGGCAGGCTACGAATCTTTCTTGCAACGTCCGTTCCAAGCAGTAACCCTTGCAAATAGGCTTGCTGTTCTTGCGAAAACGACTCTGGCTTGTTCATTCTTGCGAAACCACCGTTGGGCCCCTCCAGGGTTTAATAGTCACAGCGCAGTCTTTGTACGAAGGCTGACGAGAGTACGGGTCCACGTGCTCAAGCGTCAAGAGATTGGTCTTGGCGTCATGCATTGGCATGAATAGCTGTCCTATTTGAACAGTGGAAGTCACGGAGGCTCGCACGACGCTTTCTCCTCGCCGGCTTCGCACCTCCACTTGGTGTCCAGCTTGAATAGACAATCGCAACGCGTCCACAGGGTGGATCTCCACATAGGGCTCCGCCGGATACAACGAACGCAACACTGGGCTCTTCGAGGTCCGGGTCTCGGTATGCCATTGGCTGACCGACCCGCGTCCGGTTAACAACACAAACGGGTATTCCGAACAAGTAGGCTCAGGCATGGGTTCAGGCTCGGCAAAGATAAACCTCGCACGGCCATCGCTATGAAAAAAATGACCATCCGCGAAGAGCCGCCTCTCTTGCTCGGGTGCAGCGTGTTGTTGTGAGTCTTCAATGGACCATGGCCATTGAATCCCTCCGTGTCGGTCTAGGGAAGCGTAGTCTTCAATCCCACTTATGTCGCATGCTTGGCCGCGTGACAGTTCCTTCATGGATTGAAAAACATCTTCGGCCTTTGCCCATTTCGAAAAAAAATGGCCGCAACCCCAAGCATCTGCAATCAGCCTGAAAATCGAAAAGTCGGCCAATGCTTGTCCGGGCGCCTTCGAGACGCGTTTGATTAATCCAATCCTGCGTTCACTATTGATGAACGTCCCTTCCTTTTCGCCCCAGCCCGCAGCAGGCAACACCAAATCGGCTAGTTGCGCTGTATGTGTGGTGGAATACATGTCCTGGACAACCAAGAAATCTAACTTCGCTAGCAACTCCCTGGCACGTGAACTTTGTATCCATGAGTGCGCTGTGTTTGTCGCGATGATCCACAATCCTTTGATCTTGCCAGACTCGATGCCGCTTACAATCTGGTCATACGCCCAACTGTTCTCTCTTGGGATTTTTTCGAATGGGATATCTAACACCGAAGCAACCTTTGCGCGGTGCTCTGCATTAGCGAAATCGTGATGGCCGATCAAATTGGTGGTATTGCTAAAAAGGCGAGAACCCATCGCATTGCATTGACCCGTAATGCTATTGGCGCCCGTACCGGGTTTTCCAATATTGCCTGTCATGAGGGCAAGATTGATGATCGCCTGGGCGGTGCGAACACCTTGATAGGACTGATTGACCCCCATGGTCCACCAAAAAGAGGCCCGTTTCGCATTGGCAATCGTATGGGCAACTCGAGTGAGTTGTTCGGCCGAGACGCCGGTCTCGGAGCAAACGCGATCGATCGAAAACGCTTTGACATGCTCACGAAACGACTCAAAACCATTCGTGTGATCCTGGATGAACTGCCGGTCCATTGCCCCCAATTCGATAAGCAGTTTCGCTAAGCCATATAGCAGACTCATGTCGCTTTTGGGCTTGATCGCCAGATGCTCGGTAGCCGCCATGGCCGTCTCGGTCTTGCGAGGATCGATGACAATCATTGCAGGATTGTTTTTGTTGCGCAATACTCGCTGCCATAAAATCGGATGTCCAATGCAAAGGTTGGCTCCGACAAACACCAGCGCATCGGATTGTTCAAAGTCAGCATAGGTAAACGGTGGCGCATCAAAACCAAACGATTGCTTGTAGGCGACGACGGACGTAGCCATACACTGGCGAGTGTTTCCGTCCCCATGCAGCATCCCCATTCCGAATTTCGCCAGTGAACCTAAAAACGCCATCTCTTCGGTGGGGATTTGCCCGGTACTGATGAAGGCAACGGAGTCATTGCCATGCTGACTTTGAATACTTTTAAACCGATCGCAAAACAATTGGATCGCTTCCAGCCACGTTGCGTCTCGAACGGTACCATCCTCGCGATTGCGAACCATTGGCGTCTTCGCCCTATCGTCAGACTGCAATACTCGCAGCGATTCCCAACCTTTGGGACATGCCATTCCCAGATTGACCGGGTAATCAGCAGTAGGCGTGAGATCGATCGCTTGGCCACCTTGGATGTGTACCTTGAGACCGCAACCGGTGGAGCAGTAGCCGCATACCATATTCGTCGTCGAATCCGGGACCCTCGCAATCGGCAAGGCCCCGAGTCCGTTTGTCTTCATATCAAGCGATAGTTGCTGAGTCAACGGACCAGATTTCTGGACTAGTGTTGGAATCATGTACTTGCCCCTGGCATTCGTCGGTAAACGACAGATGCAAAGTAGATCCAACGGTGCAATGCTTGAGCCGAAAGGCAAATGGCAAGAATTGCAAATAGCAAAATCGGCATATCACCATCCCAGTCCATGCAATAGTCGCCAATGGAGATCGCGATCGCTAAGAAATGAAGTACCCAAAGTAGGAACCACGGCCTCGCCAGCTCGCTTCGAAGTACTCGACCACTGCGCGCCGAGAAATCATCCCACCGAAGGCTGACTGCTCTGCCCCGAAGGTGATCGACTAACTTGGCTATCGCAGCTGCGGTAGAGCAAAATACTCCGATCAATAGCGCGATACTTGGCAATCCCTGGAGGCAAGCATAGGCACCGACCAGCCCCAAACCAATCGTAGAAAGTCCGAAATCCACGCCGGTTCTTGTGTATCCCCATAATTCTCTGCGCGTCGCAATGTAAATCATGCCGGTGCATGCAACTGCAACAAGTCCGACCGCGGCTGCCACAACCTCTGTAAATCCCAGTGCAAGGCCGAAGGCCGAATCGTGGCGGATGCTGCCAGCATCCGATCCCACACCAAAAACTAGCTGAGCACCCGTAGCGCTGGTAGCCGCCCCCATAAAGAATCCAAACCCTATGGCTTCTCTGCTCAGCCAGCTAGTTCTCCAACCCAGAAAGGCTCGATAGGCCAGCCAGGGTCGACCGAGATGAAGCAAAGCTGCATGGACACCGACCACCCCCATCGCGGTCGCGACCGTGGCCGCAAATAGGTGTGATCCTCCATTGCCCCATAATCGCATCCCAGCTAAGACAATCCACATTCCGACGCTCGCTTGGGTAAGGACGATCATTACCACGAGCGGGAGGTGCCCCTCATGTGCTCGATCGATGATCGATTCGCTCGAAAACAACTTGGCTGTCGCATCATCCGTTTGCTTAGAAACGTAACGTGTCGTTGGCAATGTGATGTGGCTGAGGGGAGCAGTCGAAACGAGCGAGGACCGCGTTTCCGGCAACGCACTAGCGACGACCGCGGCCATGTCGACAATTGCGATTCGAATGGCTTGATTCGGGCAAGCTTGAACGCAGGCGGGTGCTTCGCCGCCGCGTAGACGTTGCGAGCACATATCGCATTTGCGAACTATTCCGAGCGTGCTGCTGTACTGTGGTACTTCATAGGGGCACATCATCGTGCAGTACTTGCAGCCAAAGCACTGGTCATCCAAATGGCGAACAACTCCCGTGAGTGGATCTTTTTCGTATGCTTGAACCGGGCAGCCTTTGAGGCAACCTGGGTCCACGCAATGGTGGCAAGCAGTAGTGACGTGCTGAACGATCGGCAGCTCAGAGATGCTTTGGCTCGATAGAGCCCCGACTTTTCGCCAAGTTTCTGTCTCCTCTAGACCGTTCAACGTATGACATGCCACAACACATGCTTTGCATCCACTGCAGGCATCTAAGTCGACTTCGAACGCATATTGTTGTCCACTTTTGAGGGCAGCCGTTGGCATCAATGCTTGGTAGGTTGAGGCTGCAATCGAGTGGGACTCGTGCCAATCCGCAAAGCGATCGACCGCGCTTAACTCGCCTTGCTCCTGGAGAAGCAATGCAAGCAAATTTTGCGTTGACGTTGGGACAAGAGTTGCGGACATAAATGAAAATTGTTTGTGGTTGAAAAACAGTGTGGTACGGCACTCCGTGCCGTGATTTGTGAGACGGGCTTCCAACTAGTCATTCATAAAACGACAGGCTGGAAGCCTATCCCACTTTTTTCTCAGGTATTTTCAGGCCATGGCTCTCGGCACGGAGTGCCGAGCTACTCTCTACGCCACCCGTTCTGCCGGGTGCTCCAAAAAGCGAATGACTTCGTCGCGATAGTACATGTACTCCGTGGTTTCCATCAACGCGTCCCGTTTGCGCGGTCGCTCGAAAGGAATGGTGAGGATGTCGCCGATCGTGGCTGCGGGACCGTTGGTCAACATGGCTATCCGATCGCTCAGCATGACCGCTTCGTCAACGTCGTGGGTTACCATCATCGTGGTGGTTTGGTGCGTGCTCCATACATCCAGCAAAACATCTTGCAGTTCGAGTCGAGTCAACGAATCCAACATTCCAAATGGCTCGTCAAGCAGCAACATCTTGGGCTTCAACGCGAATGCTCGTGCGATGCCAACTCGCTGTTGCATCCCTTGGCTTAATTCAGCTGGCTTCTTGTGGGCGGCCTTTCCAAGCCCGACGCGTTTCAACCAGTCGTGCGCGGTCTTCGCTCGTTGAGCATCGGATGCCTTTGGTTGTACTTGTTCAAGTCCCAGGGTGACGTTTTCGAGGGCCGTAAGCCAAGGCAACAGATTGGGTGATTGAAAGACAACAGCACGGTCCGGGCCAGCCCCGACGATTTCGTGATTATCAAGCACCATCCCGCCGCCGTTGATTTCATGTAGACCCGCTACCATCGACAGAACCGTACTCTTTCCACATCCACTGTGCCCGATGATGGAGACAAACTCTCCCTCGGCCATGTTCAACGTGAAATCGCGAACAGCAAGGAATAGGCCGTTGTCGGTCTTGAATTCCTTTCGAAGTCGCCAACACTCGAGGTATTTTTTTTGCATTGGGAAAGTTGCATTCATGTGGGCAGACGATTACGAAACAGAGACGAGATCCGAGAGTGGGCTTGGTTCCGCATCAAATTCCGAAGAAACACGACGGGCGTCCAGAAGCAATTGAATAATGGCTTTCTTGAGCGACCTGTACGACGGATTATGTGATACCGACTCGCGACTACGGGGCCGATCGATATCGACTAAGAATGGCTCACCGAGCGTGGAGCCATCGCGCTTTCCGGGAAGGAGAGGGATGACGCGGTCAGCCATGAGAATGGCTTCGTCGACGTCGTTGGTGATCAACACGACGGTTCTTCGGTCCCGCTCCCAAATGCTAACGATTTCGTTCTGTAACGCAGCTCGAGTCAAGGCATCGAGCGCGGAAAGTGGCTCGTCCATGAGCAGCACCTTGGGCTGTGTCGCCAGAGTCCGTGCCAGGGACACTCGCTGACGCATACCGCCTGAGAGCTCGCTAGGCTTTTTGTGGACAGCATGCGATAACTTGACCATTGCAATGTATTTTTCGCAGTGAGCTGTTTGTTCGGCGTAGGAAAGGTTTGGAAGCACTTGTTGCACCGCGAACAGGATGTTCTCCAACACCGTCAACCAAGGGAGCAGCGAATAGTTTTGAAAGACAACACCCCGGTCGGGTCCAGGTTGCTTTACCGACTCACCTCTCATTTGGACGTGCCCCGAGTCTGGCGTTCTTAGGCCGGCTAATGCAGAAATCAACGTTGTTTTACCGGTTCCGGAGTACCCCACAATAGCCACGAACTCCCCCTCCTCGACGGACAAGTTCATATTGCGAAGAACCTCGGTTCGCATCAAACCCTTGCCATACCCCTTCGAAACATTACGCAGCTCAAGCAGTGGCATCGGAGGTCTCTTTCTGGATCATGGACGGAGCGGATTCGGTTGCTGAGAAAGAAACAGACGTCTGAGATCGCATCGTCTGAACAAATCGCAATATCAAAGATGGGCAGCTCAAAATCAGCGTCGAATTTTTTTCGATGACGTTCATCAAACGATCTAAGATAAAACCAACCAGGCCAATGACGATCACGGCGGCGATCATGGGTCCATATGTCCCCGATTGGTATTGGTTGTTGACGAAGGCACCGATTCCACTTTTGCCGGACAGCATTTCGGCCGCCACGATAACCAGCCAAGCGATGCCGAGACTCAATCGAAAGCCAGTGAACATGTAAGGGATGGTCGCGGGCAACAGAATGCGAGAAAACAATTTGAATGAGGACAGTCGCAAAACGCGGGCAACATTGAGATAGTCTTGCGGGATAGCCCGAACGCCGACCGCCGTATTGAGGATCGTTGGCCAAATGGAGCACATGGCAATCGTAAAGATGCACTGCAATTGCGTGGCATCGACCTCTTTGTTGTGCCGCCGAATCGCGATTACGATGAGCCCAGCTAGCGGGAACCACGCAAGCGGTGAGATCGGTCGCAAGATTTGAAAGATGGGGTCGAACATGCGAGCAAAGCGATAGCTGCCCCCTAGCAAAAACCCAATCGGTACTGCGGCTAAGATAGCCATGCCATAACCCATGCCAACCAGCTTGAGGGATCGCCATATCTCTAGACCGATGCCGTCAAAGCCCTCGGAGTTGTTGTGCGAAAAGGGACTAGCGAAGTACTTGGCGCTATCCGTCCAGGTCGTAATGGGTGAGGGAAAATCGCTAGAGCTGGTACTAGAGTCCCATGTCGCCCAAGACAAAAAACACCATAGTAGGAGGCAAACTGCGATGCCAATGGAGGGCAAGGCAACGTTGTCTACGAAGATCTTGGTTAGTTTGGTTGAATTCATGTGCAATGCTTGGTTGTTGAACGTGGGGCAGGCTGCCAGCCTGCGGGACTATTCGTGGGGCAGGCTGCCAGCCTGCGGGACAGTGACACAAAAATCACGGCGGGGACCGCCGTGCCACAATTAGCCCTTGAGATTCTTGATTGCGAATCCCTTGGCGTACGCTTCCATATCCGCTTTGGGATCAAAGGTCACGCCGTCAATCATCGTCCATGGCTTGTTGTCGGTACCGCCGTGTTCAAATCCGACCTCCCTCATGGCTTCCTCATAGATACCCGGTTGCATTACCTTGTTGGCAATCCCTTCGTAATCGGGCTTGCCCTCTACCATTCCCCAACGTCGCAATTGCGTAACCCACCATTTCGCATAAGCCAATTGCGGGTAGTTGCAATTGCGAGAGCTGAAGATCATGTAGTTCGAATCCTCTTTTTTCCGCCCATCGCCGTAGTCGAGCCGCCCCAGCAGCCGACCAAGAATCTGATCCTTATTGCATTTGATGTACGCATCTCTGGATACGATGTCGCATTGCTCCGATCGATTCTTGAGATCGTCGAGCCACAGGCTGGCTTCGTGCACGGCTTTGAGAATCGCCTTAACTGTCTTGGGGTTCTTGCCTGCGAACTCCGCGGTAAATGCGCACACCTTTTCGGGATGGTCCTTCCAAATCTCCTGTGTGGTTACCGATGTGAAACCCACTTTTTCTGCGATCGCGCGAGCGTTCCATGGCTCGCCAACACAGAAGCCATCCATCTTTCCAACCTTCATGTTTTGAACCATCTGCGGTGGCGGAATGGTAATCAACTCCACGTCCTTGTCAGGATTCACTCCGCCGGCCGCAAGGTAGTATCGCATCCACATGGCGTGAGTCCCGGGTGGAAACGTCATAGCAAACGTTGGCTTAATGCCCTTCTTGTTTGACCCGTCAATAAGCGGCTTGAGAGCCTTGGGGTCGCCAGCTACTTTTCCAACCCAATCCGTTTTCAGTGAGATTGCTTGGCCATTGCGATTCAAGATCCAAGGCACAATCATTGGCACCGCCTTGGTACCACCCAGCCCCATCGTGCTTGCGATAGGCATACCAAGCAACATATGCGTGCAATCGATATCGCCCTTGACGAGCGAGTCACGTACGGCCGCCCAATTGGCAGGTTTCACAGGCTCGGAGACGATTCCGTACTTCTTAAATAACCCCTTTTCGTGTGCGATCGCCAACGGAGAGCAGTCGGTCAAAGCGATGAAACCAAAATTGACCTTTTGCTTCTCAGGCGCATCGGACGCATAGACGGCTGGCAAAAACGACGGGAACTGAGAAAAGCCCGCCATCGAACCGCTAACGATGGCCGACTTGAGTAATTTACGGCGGGTTGTTTTTTGCGAACGTTGATGCATCTCGAATTTCCAACCAAAAAGGGTAGGACAGGAATAAGGGTCGCGAGTGAATGCTGGACTCTAAAGTGCCAGTCTCCACCATGCATTTCCTAAAGCATCTGGCGAGCCAAGGAATAGTGCTTCGAATGTCTCCTTGAAGCAAACAAGTCAATTTACGAAAACCTGTTAGCCTACGAAGCCACGTCTGTGACGATCTAATTACCCTTAGAGAATTCTTTGCCAATCGCCAGAGAAACTTGACTGCTCGTTTTCGATGCAGCTACGTTGAGTAACCTCAGGCAGTCGCTCATCGAACCGACATGCAACGAATGGCCAGCCATGATTCACTAGAGCATTTTTTGCTCATCTTTGGGTTTCACTTGGATCGCAATTGGACTATAGTCATATCGATCATGCGGGTGCCTCTCCCAGCCGCCTGAGTGCTTCATCGTAGGACACGCTGCCTGCCAATCTTACGACTCAATCAGACAACAAAGCACCCACATGAGAGGCAAGATGTCAAATCCAAGGGGAGAGTGCACGCGACTGTTGGTCGTGGACGATGATCCGGGGATGCATACCCTCGTTCATGAATTGTTTGCCAGCGAGTCGACTAGCGTTCTTTCGGCCACGACACTTTCGGACGGTTTGCGGATTGCGGCGAATCAGCGAATCGACGTGATTTTGTTGGACCACTTGCTGCCCGATGGCGAGGGCATCGACCATATCGCCGAGTTCATTTCACACGATCGATTGCGTCCGATTCTCTACGTTACCGCACAAGCGGGCTCCAAAACGGCAATCGAAGCAATAAAGCGAGGTGCGTTCGAATACCTTTCGAAACCGATCGACTTCAAGCTTCTTCGCCAACGCATTGCCGAAGCCGTTGAGTACCGACGTTTAACCCGTCTACCTGTATTGTTGGATAGCACGTCGAGCCATGATTCGGAAAGCGACATCCTTGTTGGCCGTTGCCGCGGTATGCAAGAAGTCTACAAAAGCATTGGCCGCCTTTCCAATCTGCGGTCTCCCATCCTCATCGAGGGGGAGGTAGGAACGGGCAAAGAAATGATTGCAAGATCCATTCATCAAAACGGGTATTCTGCGTCAGGCCCTTTCCGCAAGATCTCAAGCAAGGAATTCGAAGACGCGGAATTGCAAATGGAATTGTTTGGCGAATGCCATTCAATTAGCTCTACGTCAATCGAACCTATACCTATTTCCATAAAGCCATCCTTGGTAAAGGCACCCGCACTGTTGGAATGTAGTGGAGGGACACTGATGATCGATGATATCGACAGTTGGTCGGAGGCCAGCCAATCTCGATTGCTGCGATTCTTCCAAAGTCGTGCGATCGATGGTGTCACAGTTGACACGAGAGTCATCCTTGCGACCTCGTTCAAAATTCGAGACCTTGTCCAAAATGGCGCGGTCCGGAACGACCTCTTCTATTTCGTGAGTCCGTTTGTGATTCACGTTCCTGCTCTGCGAGAACGGCAGGAAGACTTGGAACTGCTTGTGTCCCACTTTATGCAACGCATTGCTCACGTATCGTCGGCGCAACAAGGACAAGGTCCTCCCAGGGTCAGCGGCATGGCATTGCAGTTGATGAAAGACTACGATTGGCCGGGCAATATTGCTGAATTGAAGAGCGTGTTGCAGGGTGTACTGACAGAATCTCGAGGAGCTGTTCTTGCGAGCGATGCCCTTAGGCGCTATTTGGATGTGGATCGATCGAACGAACTTCGACCAGATGAAATCCGATCTGACTCCAAAACAAACCCCATTTCAGTCCAAGAGCCAAAGCCGAGCAAGCTGAATCCCGAATTAGACAAGGCATGGGACTTGCGAGCATTTGTGGATCAGCAAGTAGCGAATGGCTCCGAGCGGTTGTATGAACAAGCCGTAGCATTGTTAGACGAACAGCTTTTAAATCTGGTCATGCGGCACACCAAGGGCAATCGCGTGAAGGCGGCTAAAATGCTCGGCATCACCAGAACCAGTCTTCGCAGAAAGATGAATGGTGGACTTCCCGCGGAATCGGTAAACCCTTCGCCAGTTGAAACACGACCGGGCGAAGAGAATGCCTGAGTCAACCAAGCCTAAAACGGCGGCTTTGGCCCGGCGTTTGACCATACTCTATTTGGCGGCCCTGGGTACTATCGCCTTGCTAACAATCGTCGGGCAACTTGTCGTTCAACAGGCAATCATCCGGTTGGAGGGCGATTCTCGCATCGTCAACATCGCCGGCCGACAGCGAATGCTCAGTCAGAGATTGACGCGACTGACGTTTGACTTGGACTACACAAAACAAGCCGACTCGGCCAACCTTATCCGATTGGACCTGGATACCTGGACGCAGAATCACGTGGGGCTTCAACGTGGTTCTTCGGTATTGCAATTGCCCGGCAAGAACAGTCCATCGGTAGACAAACTTTTCATCGAACTGACTCCGCATTTCGAAGTGCTTCGGGGGATAATTGAGTCCACCTTGGTTCGATTCGCGACTGATGGAGACGCAGTCCTCAAGGCTGATACTCGCAATGAATTGAGTTTTCATAGCGATGCGTTTTTGGCCGGGATGGACAATATTGTGGCAAGCCTTGAACAGGAGGCGAGGGATCGAGTCAATCGATTGAGATGGATAGAAACAGCCCTGTTGTTTGCCACGATCGCAGTCCTGGTCTGCGAAGGCTTTTTTGTTTTCTCACCCGCGGTCGCATCGCTTAACCGCTCACTAACACAATTGCAACATACGTCCGACGAATTAGAAAGGGCAAAAGATGTTGCCGAAAAGGCTAATATGGCAAAGACGGATTTCCTTGCGAAGGTTAGCCATGAACTTCGGACACCGCTTCACGCGGTTTTGGGAATGCTTGGATTGGTCCAGCAAGGCAGACTGCGACCTAAACAACTTACCCAGATACATTTGGCTCACGAAGCCTCAACATCACTTTTATCTCTTGTGAACGATCTCTTGGATGTTGCGAATATCGAACAGGGGGGTGAATTCATTGTTCACCCTCAGATCGTCGACCTGGCCGGACTGCTGACCAGCAGCTCGGAGGTCATGAGTCCCTTGGCAGTCGCAAAAGGGCTCCAGTTTGAATTGAATTTGGACAAATCGTTGCCGACGTGGGTGATCGTCGACGCAGACCGGGTGCGACAGGTCTTGTCGAATCTACTTCAAAATGCAATTCGCTATACAACGACTGGCACCGTGCAATGCAAAGCCGATATTCAAACAGATGCAACGCAGGCACTCTTGCGCCTAGTGATCGAGGATACAGGCATTGGCATTGCACCGGAGAATCAAGAACGGATCTTCACTAGCTTTAGCCGAAGCAGCATGCATGACGCGCCTAGCGAATTTGGTCGCCGCATGGGGTTGGGGCTTACTATCACATCCGCCATTGTAGCAAAACTAAGTGGCGAGATTTCTTTAAAGAGCACGGTCGGAAAGGGCAGCCGGTTTACTGTGACTCTCCCTGTCCAAGTAGCAAAGGCGAATGAATCGGTCCGAGCAATCCCAATACAAGTTCTCGCAAGTAAAACATCCGCAAAATTTGCAAGACCAACAGCACTAATTGTCGACGACTCCCAAATCAACTTGCTGGTGATGCGATCGTATTTGAGGCAACTTGGTTATCGAACCATGTCAGTATCAAGCCTTAAAGAGTCGACAGTGAAATTCCGAACACATCGCTTCGACGTCGTTCTGATGGATCGAAACCTCTCGGATGGTGACGGCTTAGACTTTCCACAACTTCTGTCAGACTCGAATGCAGGAGTTTGTTTTGGCTCCTCAAGGGTCTTCCTGGTAACGGCGGAAGTTAACTTGACGGCCAATAGTGATCTGCGATTGAAACCATTCTCGCGTATCTTGCACAAACCGCTTTCGCTTGCGGAACTTCGGGCAGCCCTCGAAACGAACGTTCCGCACGAAGCCGCTCCGGATCCAAGCCTTCCAGGGGAATACGATTTCGAAGGTCTAAGAGGAAAACTAACCAGAAATGTGATCGAAAGGCTACCCGATGACTTGGAATCGTTCAAAAGGATGCTCGATCAAAGTGACTTTGCTGGGCTCAAGTTCATCTCGCACCGCCTTCTGGGAAGCGCAGGAAACGCCGGCATGTCTGAGATCGCAACTCTCGCAACGAAGCTCCATGACGCCGCATCGCAACGAAACAGGTCGGAGATCGAGAGTATTCTTTCTTATCTCAATCAGACTTTACTTCGATAACGCAAAAATCAGAGTAGAACAGTTGTCCCAACTGTTCCCACCCTGCGTCTCAGCATCCAAGACCTCGGCCCTCAAGCTTGCACAAATCTGTGCAGTAAGGCGACCGGCAGTTTTAACCCTACCTACCCCTAAAAATTGTAGTGCCACTGCGTGTAAAAGAAGTCAGCGTCGCCATTGAAGAGTGCGGAACCGTTAGACCGTAGACTTGTATCGTAATACTTACCCGCAAAGAAGTGCGAGTAACCCAAGACCAAATCGCTACGTGCACTAACCTTGTACGTACCCAGCAAGTCGATTTCATGCCCAAGGTCACGATTTCCGACAGTTCCACCAGGATTGAATGCGCTGTTCGTCACGTTGTAGGGACCTTGAGCTGCATTGTCCAGGAACAGATAGTGGTACCAAGCCAAAACCGTAAACTTGTCCGTTGGGCTAAAAGTCAAGATGCTGTTGAAGTCGTGAATGTTCCGGCGACCAAACAAGTCCATGAACCCAAGGTACTTGTGACCTAATGGAAATAGTTGATTCCATCCGTTATTGATGGAGTCGTCTCCGCTTGCCCAGTCGTAGTACATCCAAAGCGATGGCTTCATCGAACCTTTGGATTTTGCCCCCAAACCAAACGTTAGCGAGTATGCCGAGATATCGGAACCGTCTGGATTCTTGCCCAATTGGTATCCGAATTCGTCATCCCACAATAACCCATCGACTTCGCCTTTGAAAGCAGTACCAAGCGTATGCACATGCAGATTGGTCGACGTGTCTTCGAAACCGAGGTAGTAGGTATCAACGGTTCCGTTTTCAAGCATCTTGTTAGTGTTGTAAACGCCCCAGAGCGCTTGACTCTGATTTGGCGAATCAAATCTATTGAAGTTAATGTTCTCTGGGCGAACCAGCAAAAAATCGGTCGTTCGATCTTCGTTGCTCCAGGTCAATCGAGCACCGTCGAATCGGCGACGATTGTTTGCCCAGTCCAATGGCGAAAGTAGCCGTTGCGACCCAAACAACAATTCTTGACGGCCCGCGCGGCCGGTGAGTTTACCCAGGTCCGAATCGATCAGTACTAGATCGCCGAACAAGTTCTGCGCGTCGAAGTGCTGCACCTCTATTTGCCGAGGAGCAAAATTTTCGTAGGAACTACCTGCATCGAGGAATTCAGCGAAAACGCGGGCTCGTTTATTGATCTTGTAGTCAGCATAGATTCGAGTTCGATCCAATAAAAAATTATCATCGCGCCCAGTGAGTCCGGCGCCGCGCATGTTATGCTCGCCATGGTATCGCAGTCGGTACTGACCCCCAATGTCCAGTTTGCCCCCATCGCCGACTGGGAGTTGCTTGATCCCCTCTCCGAGATTGGATCCTTTGTAATTTGGATTGCTTAGGTAGCTAAAATCGTTCAGGTAGAACGGATCTTTGTAGGCTGTGGCAACTTTCTTTTTCAGCTCTTCCTTTTTCTTCTTTTCAGCAGCAGCTTTCTTCTTGGCCGCCTCAGCATCTTTGGCTGCATCCGGAACCTTTTCCCCAGCGATCGGCGCCCCGCCGATCGCTGGAACTGGAGCTTGCGTCCCAACAAAGTACTCGGCATCATTCGAAGCGAAGTATTCGTCCTGAACATAGACCGATTTTTGACCGGTCTGAGTGATGTGTCGCGGTTCATCTTGCGCAGCAGCGACCTGTGTTTTTGCAACGATCAATGCGGCGACTATCGCGCAAGCCCGCGATGAATATCGAATCGACATTATGTTTTTCATTTACACGAAATCCTTTTCGTTTGGTGGCGGTTTTTTGGATTTGCAATGAAAGGTGAAAGGCAGAAGGCACCCGAGAATCAATGCAAGCGTTTCAAGAAATACGTCGTCTTGGTAAGTTGCCGCCGAACCAAAACTAACCGGTAGGGCTATCGACAGAATGAAAGCATCCGGAAAGAGAATTCATTTCACGTATCTTGCTTTTCCCAAACGGCAAAGTCGTCGCGTGGAGGACGCTGCTAGCGTCCGTCAAGCCGTTTCACGGCTCTTGCATTTGGTCACGACCAAAAACCGTGGGACAACCCACGGCTACGAAATGTCGCCGCCATCGCGGCTCAGGTCCGATTTGCTCGTCGCTTGACGGAAAATAACACGGTCAGATTGAATTCGACCTTGGATTTGAGCTCTTCGGCGTCTCACCTGAAAAGTACCGTTCAACGAATGATTGAAGCGAGTAAGATAGAACGGCATCAAAACAAAAATTCGTCGAAAGCGAGTTCCCCGAACTCACGCGGAGGTTCATGATGTCAACCGCTCGAAAATATCAGCCCTATTACACCGTCGAGGACTACCAGCAATGGCAAGGGGACTGGGAACTCTGGTACGGAACGGCGGTGGCAATGAGCCCGTCTCCCTTCGGCCCGCATGAACGAGCCGTTTCCGCATTGTCGTATCAAATCCAAAATTCGATTCATCAATGCCAATGCCACTGCTGGGTTTACACTGGATTGGATTGGGTTGTTCAGTCGGATACTGTGGTTCGCCCCGACGTTATGGTTGTGTGCGGAGCCCAACCTGAACGTCATTTAGAGAAGGCGCCAATGCTTGCAATCGAAATTCTGAGTGATTCGACCGCAGATAAAGACCGTCATGCCAAACGGGAACTCTACGAGAACAATCATGTTAAGCACTACTTGATAGCCGACGCCACGGAGAAGACCATTCAATGGCTTGAACTCCAATCGGATGGCAAATACGAAGACGTTTCAACTCGGATCATCAACGGTCAGTTCTCCGTGTCACTAGAGGATGGATGCGACATTCAGGTTGAATGCAAGTCGGCGTTCGGATGAAATGAACTGGGTTGCCAATTGGCTGAGTCTCAGCTCGCGACGCTTTCAATGGTCTCTAGCTCCTGGGCACCGAGGTGGAAATCCAAAGCACCGAGGTCTTCCCGCATGTGCTCCGCTTTCGTGGTGCCAGTCAGAGGGATCATTCCAGATTCGATCGCAAATCGGAAAACTACTTGAGCCACAGTCCGTTGATGCTTTGTTGCGATTGCCAAAATTCTTGGGTCGGAAAGATACTTGGCATTCGCAGTTAGCAGTGAAAACGCTTGGTAGACCATCCCATTGACTTGGCAGAATTCTCGTACATCGCGCCCCCAACCTTGGATCGCATAGCATCGATTCTGAACGAATACTGGCTTTACACGGGCCTTCGAAGTTAGCATTTTGAGTTGTTCGATAGATACATTGCTCACTCCAATTCGTCGCACTCTTCCTGAAAGGTGCAATTGCTCGATCGCATCCCACGCTTCCCAGTCGACGGCGCTGAGCCCGGCACCGCGACTCGGTCCATGCAATACAAACGAGTCCAGATAATCCACCCCGAGATGTTCGAGCGAACACGCAAAGGATTGCTCCACTTGTTCGGCGATTGGAGCAGATGGATCGTATGGCAAGCGATGATCTTGCCCAGCTTGAAAAGTGAATTTGGTCTGCAAGAAAAGCTCCGCTCGAGTGACCAAACCATCGCGAACCGCGCTCTGGATCGCGCCGCCAACGGCCGCTTCAAAATAGTGTTTGCGTTGATTGGCTGTGTCGATGCCGCGAAATCCTTGTTCGATGGCGAGCCGAGTAAGACGGGTGGTTTCAATTTCTTTCCAGGCTGTGCCATAAAGGAACGGCTTGTTCAAAATAGACTCGAATACGTCGTCAGCGTTCATCTTCAGACCTTCCTTCAACAGTTCTTTTATCTTTTATTTGTAGTCTAGTTTTTGGAATTCATCCATCTCTCCGTCGCGGTGAGAGGTTGGGGGGAAACTAACAGATTGACGACCTCGATAGTGGCGAGCTGTCGCTGACTCGTTCCTACCCACATCGGCGAAGTCACCGCTTGGAGATAGGCACCCCCAAAACAAATTGCTCCTGTGTTCGCCATCCACACCATTTCAGCCATATGCCAACGAGGCAAATGAACCCAACGTAGAACAGGCTCGCAACACCAGATGCAATGGAAATTGCAAGGATGGGTTCGAACGCCCCCGACCTGAAAATACGCCAGTTACCCGTCCCCCACGGGTCGTCGATCGCAAAATAGACGGCGCTGTTTGCGCCGAACAGTAGCCACATGATTAGCCCAATTGCGAACAGCTTCCAAATTTTGGTTGCCTTCCAACTCAGCACGATGCGAATGCCCGCCATGCTAGCCAGGATACACCCAATCCCGAGCACGAGTGCTTGCACCAGTTGAAGAACAACGCTGCTGTAAAGCGATGTCGACCAATACATGGATGCAGCGCATGCGAGGCCGCAAACAGCCATGAGTTCCAAAAGAGTTCGGCTCGATGTGCGTTCAATCTGTTTTAGCGTCGTACCCGCTTCTAGAATCGCCACTCGACCCCAATTTCGGCGAAGCAGCGCATAGCAAAAAGATGCGCCGTACAACGCCTCCCAATAGAGCAAGTTGATATTACGGGGAGCACTAAACATATGCAGTATGCTCAAGCAAAGCGATAACAACATCAGGCCGCTTGCTACAATTAGGCGGAGGGGCCGCGTGTTGATCGGTGTCCACAAAAAGAGAACTGGCATTGCAATCCAACAAAGCAAGATCGCAATCAGTTGACGGACCGGAACTTTCAGGTTCCAAGAACCATGAAAGACGTCAGTGGTCAGATTCATTGTCGTCACGGCTACGACTACCGAGATTGCAAATCGCTGCAAAAGCCCCCCACGCCAATACAATACCGGGACAAGTGCGCATAAAACCAGGCCAGGTATTAGAGTTGCCCCAATGACAGTACTTATCCCATAACAAGCGTTCCAATAGCTCTGACCATTTGAAATATTCAGAAGTGAGACCAACCAAGAATCTAGTTTTCCAAGGGTGAAAACACCAATGCTCGCAAGAATAGCAAGTACAGCGAGTCCCGAGCAGCCAACCCAAAAACTTTTGATCGATTCCCGCGACGGCAAAATTGGCCCCGCATCTTCGTCGCCACGCAGAGGATCGAAATCATCATTCATGTTTTTGTTTTTCGTTGGTTTACTTGGGATCGGTTTCCAGCCATCATCTTAACTGCTTGCGACTGTAATTCTCGCTATCTCCACAATTGCCGAAAAAACACGCCATCCTGTTGCGAAACGTTTCGCACTTCGGTAGTCTGGTTCAAATCCGCATTCGCTGGGCAACAATCTTAGCTAGGGGAGTTGATGTGACCGACCTGAAACTTACACGACGGCAACGGCAGACTATGGATGCCTTGATCGGATTGGGTGACGGTCAACACGCAACTTGGAATCTCGGTCTATATGGCAGGCTCTTCCAGTTTTCGATCGCGATGGCAGTGTCGTTGTTCTT
>JANLUJ010000865.1:0-3269 GCA_031363425.1 Pirellula sp. | reverse complement strand
CTTCGTTCGTCGTCATGCTGCTTGCTATGGCTACAGGAGGTACATTTGCTGGCGCAACGACACTCTCAAGGGAGTTGCCCGTATAGCGATAGAACAGTCCTAGTGTATCGAGTGTATCGTATCCCCCCTTGCCATCGATCGCATCGATATCATCAACCTGCGCACCGGTGGCAAGGAATGTGTCATTTGCCGCACTGCCTGTAAGCGTATCGCTGCCTGCCCCGCCAACCAATGTGTCCCCGACAACGGGACCACTCGGGCCAACTCGGAATTTCGAAAGGAACAATTCATAGCGTCCCCCGGTCGAAATGATCGCTGGACTAACCGAAAGTCCGACCGATATGTAATACGATCCTGTCGTTGGAAGGACAATGTCCAATAGTGTTGGATCCTTAGTCCCCTCGAAATCATCGTCGTTCGAATTACTGTCCAAAAGGGTGGTGCCGTTGAAGTTCAGCGGCGTACCGTCGGATTTGAAGATCCTCAGTTCGCCGTCAAATGCATCGCCACGAAGCGGACGAATACTCGATGAGAGCAATTCGACGTTTAGGATGTCTCCCGCAAGACCATCGAATTTGTAGTAGTCGATTTCCGATGTGGCCGGATTGGTATTGGGTTTGAGATCACCAATCACGGCCAAGGCGGAAACATCATACGTTTGACCTAACCTAGCAAAACCGTCCGGTGGCGTTGGGCCCGTCGTTGGTACTAGATTGGGCACATAAAGCTTGCTTAATGAACCGAGATTTTCGGCCGTTGCTATCGAATTGTGCCCGCCCACGGCTTTTGCGTTCTCAAGTCGAGTGCGACCGATTTCATTGAACGCCATTTTGATCGCCTCGCGCTCACCGAAGAATGTTGCTTTGGCTGCATCGGAAAGAGGTGTTCCGACAGAGGCCGGACTAGCCATCAAATGCCAACCAGTCTCCGAACCGTTGGCTGGGCGAGCGTCCGTCGGGAAAATATTGGTCGTATCGGTTGCCGAATAGAGTCCGCTCCCAATCGGTCCAAAGGAATCGCCGTGGCGCAATCCAGCTGTGTGAGCCAACTCGTGACCAGCAATGGTCGACGTCACTGCAACAACCATGTCCGAGTACTGCTGTGCGGTGTAACTCGGACCCAACATCTCGCGAACCGAGGGCAACAGCGGATTGATGTTCACTTCGGTAATCAGCCTTCGTCTAATATTGCGGAAGTCCACTTCACCAGCATCACCACTGACTCCGCCGCCACGCCCCTTGCTAAAGGCGATTCTAACAAAACTACGTCCCATGTCCGCTGTCCAACTGCGGGCAAGAGATTCGTCTTGAGTAAATCGCCAATTGAATGCCGCATAGGTAGTGGTCAAACGCTGTTCGATGAGAGCCCGCTCCGACGTCGAATAGTTATAGTCCCCGCGCGATGCATTGTAAGCTGAATCGAAATCGAGCAGCACGACAGCTGGCAAATCCCCTACCAACCGATCGTTTCCTGCACGTCCCTCAAGTCGATCAGCACCGGCCGCACCGAACAAAGCGTTGTCCCGTGTATTGCCAAGAATCGTGTCATCGAAACTACTTCCCAGCACGTTTTCAATTGAATCTGCAGTTGCAAGCGTCAGCGTCAGCTCTCCTATATTTTGGGGTGTTGTGACCGCTAGATCTAAAACAACCGGAGCGTCAAAACCTACGAAGTCAAGCGTATCTCGATCCGCTCCCAAGCCCGCATCGACAACTCGATCGGATCCGAGATTGCGACCTGCAAAGACGTAGATGTCGCTGCCAATTCGTCCGTCTACGATATCGTCTCCACCCTTGGGTTCAATGCGATTATCAAGGCTATTGCCGAAAATCGTCTCGCTATAGACCGTTCCAACAACTTCTTCCATTTCGGCAGGTGCAGAGTTGCTGCTGCTCTTGCGGAGTGTCAGATTTAATAATCCGCCATTGACTATTTGTGACGCAGCCGTGCTTTGTGGCGCTGACGTTCTAGCGTCAAGGTCAAGCGTACCGAGGCCGACTGGCATTCCACTAAAGTCCAATCCGTCGGTCCCCCCTCCATCCGCTTCGTAGATCGTGTCCGTGCCAAGAGACACTCCTGCGGTGGTCGAATACATGTAAAGATCATCACCGCTGCCACCATCGATGGAGTCATTGCCGGTTCCACCCTCGAGCGTATCATCTCCGCCGAGTCCGTAAATAACATCGTTGCCACCTCCGCCTTCAATGCGATTGGATTCCGAATTACCTGTCAGCGTGTCATTGGCACTGGTCCCAATTATGTTTTCGAGCGAACCGAAAAGGATCATTTGCAATTGAGTTCCGATTATCGATTGGAGACCGGTTGTAAGATCCTTGCCGACCAGCAGATCATTAAAGTTGCCTAGGACACCTAGGTTTAATGTCGCGCTGACCGAAAAAGCAGACAAGTCGATCGTATCCGAACCACGGGACTCGGGTTCGAAGTCGCTCGGGTCCACATAGATCAACTCGCGTAATCGAAGCGCACTGGTCAGTGTTGACGCATGGATCACGTACGTATCATCGCCGTCGTCGCCGTAGAGATCGTCACCGCGACTGAATGCATCGATTTTGTCGTCGCCATCTCCACCTGAAAGGATCGACAAAGCTCCAGCGGATTCTATCAAACGATCGTTGCCGCTTTGACCTAACAAAAGGCCCAATGAGCCACCTGCGATCTCCAGCGTGTCATCCCCGATTCCACCGGCTGCAACGCCGCTTGTCCCACCTCGAATGGTTTCGGTATCGTTACCGGACTCACCAGCCAGAACCATTCGATTGCCGTTGAGGATTTCGAGGATGTCGCTGTCGATACCTCCACGCGCAAATCCATCTTGCCCATTGAAGAAGCGAAGCGTATCAGCCCCCTCTTCGCCAAAAACTCCCAATCGCGTACCAGCATACGCATTGATGGTATCGTTGTCCTGATCACCGAATACGCGGTTGTCGGTGCCAGTCGCATTGACGGTGATTGTGTCGTTGCTCTTTCCGCCTGCAATCTCACTGTTACTTCCCTCTTGAAGCGTGATTGCGTCAACGTCATCGCCGCCGATTCCATAAAGTCGTTGTGCTCCCTCCAAATAGATCGTGTTGGTTCCTTTACCCCCAACCAACGCAATGGAGGAAGCGTACGTTGTTTGCGATGGGTTCGAAATCCAAGTGGGAATCGTCATCCAATTTGGAATATAGAGATAGGGTATCGCGACCGAAGCAACCGTCCCATTCCCGCGGCTTGCTACACCGAGCAATGGCCGTACCTCAAGCACGTCG
>JANLUJ010001095.1:0-1882 GCA_031363425.1 Pirellula sp. | reverse complement strand
TCCGCACACAAGGAGTTGGAATTTATGTCGTTTGGCCCACGCCGTTCCATTTTTTCCACCTTAGCGATCATACTTTTGGTTTGCGTTGTTCGCCAGCGCGACCTTTGTGGCGATGAAGTCTTGAAAACAACTTCGCCGAGCTTCGCTAAGGACGTACTTCCCATTTTGCGAGCCAATTGCTTTGGCTGTCATCAAGAAGCCAAGAAACTTGGCGGGTACACGATGACGGATTTCCAAATCCTGCTTCGTGGAGGCGAATCGGGTTCCGTCGGGATTGTTCCTGGCAAGTCCTCGGAAAGTCATTTGATTCGCGAGATTGTCCCGGTCGACGGCAAGGCGGCCATGCCAAAGAAGGGCAAGCAGCTTAGTGACGTCGAAATCGACATCATCCGACGATGGGTCGATGCCGGTGCAATCAACGACAGCAAAACGGCCGGCCCTCGTTATTCGCTGGCGCAACCACCGGTATACGCTCGAGCACCCACCATCGGCAGTCTCGACTTTTCTAAAGATGGAAAACAAATAGCGGTTTCCGGCTTTCACGAAACCCTTGTCTTCAATTCGGAAACTGGCCTAATTCAACATCGACTTGTTGGATTAAACCCTCGCGTTGAATCGATCCGTTATTCGCCGGATGGAAAGTGGCTAGCGGTAGCATCGGGAGAGCAATCCGTCAGTGGCGAATTGCAAATTTGGAACGTGGAATCGAACCAACTCGAACGTAGCATTCAACTTGGCAATGACACGCTTTTTGGAGTGAATTGGTCGCCGGACTCATCCCTGATTTCGTTTGGCATGACCGACAACACGGTTCGCGCCGTTAATCTAGAGGGCGAACAAAAATTGTATCAAAGGTCGCACGAGGATTGGCCCCGTGCGACGGTGTTCACACCTGAGGGAAAACACCTAATCTCTGCTAGCCGCGATATGACCGTGAAATTGATCGAGGTGGAGACAGAGCGATTTGTAGATAACATTACCTCGATCACCCCGGGAGCGCTGCGAGGCGGAGTTCAATCGCTAGCAAGCCACCCTTCACGAAACGAAATCCTAGTTGGTGGTGCAGATGGAGCACCTAAAATTTATCGCGTGTTTCGACAAACGGCTCGCGTGATCGGTGACGATGCAAATCTGATTCGACAATTGGATGGCCTACCAGGTCGTATTTTTAGTGTTGCGATTAGCCCCGATGGCCGTTTTCTTGCTGCCGCCTCAACTTTGGACAACCAAAGCACTATCAAAGTATGGTCCTACGACGTAGATGGAGAACTGCCAAAAGAGATTAAAGCCATTCAAGCGAAAGTGGTTTCCTCCCTCAAGCCCGATGAAAAGAAGAAACTCGAGGAATACGTTACGAATCAACCAAAGGTCGTTGCCACCTGGACCATTCCAACCGCAGCCATTTACGCCATAGCTTTAGACGCAAACGGTCGCCTCGCAGCCGGCGGATCCGACGGTCGACTGCGCATTTGGAATTGTGCAAATAGCGAGATGGTCTTTGACATCGATGTCACACCAAGCTCGACATTCGTCGAAACCGATACGAGTTTGCTTGCTGACCTTCGCAGAAAACGGCTCTCTGAAATTGCTGGTGTTCATGTCAACGAACGAGCTACAGCAGACTTTCTTAAAGAGGTGGATAGCTTCTTGATCTCCAGAGTTTCAGATATCGACGTCCAACCCGCATCATTGACGCTCGATTCTTGGAATGCCTCGGCACAAATCACCGTGACCGCAACTATGGAGAACGGCGAAGTACGCGATGCCACCCGAGTCGCTTTTAAAAACACGTCAAAGCCCAAATTTTTGGTATCAAAGAGGGGGTTGGTTAATCCACATTAAAAAAGCACTTTCAAAAAAGAGAAACAAAAAGGTGGTGACA
>JANLUJ010000825.1:0-1152 GCA_031363425.1 Pirellula sp. | reverse complement strand
TCGGCATTCTATACCTGGCTCAATCAACACTTCAAACTCGGGCAGAAAGAACCCGTGATCGAACGGGATTTCGAGCCGCTTTCGCGAGAGCAGCTCACTGTTTGGGATGAACAACATCCTGCACCTAAGTCCATTGGACCCAACTTCGAGAAAAAGCTCTTAGGCTGGCTGACAGAAGACGCAGAAAAACAACTAATGGCAAGCGTTGGTTCGACGGAAGCGTTGAAGAAAAATATAGGTGGTGCGCTCGATGTGTTGATCGGCCGCAAGCTGTCCGAAACCGGTGACGTGCAGTGGGACATGAAGAACAAAAATGACCGCGGATCATTCGTCGAAATGACTGGTTTGCTAAAGAACGGATTGCATCAAGAAGAGTTGCCGGTCACTTGGTTGTATCCAAAGAAGTGGAATGGCAAAGCAGTTGTATGGCTCGATTCGGAGGGTAAGTCAGGCCTTTTCGCTTCCGAAGGGGTACTGAAATCATCGGTTGCGAAACTAGTGGAGGCCGGCTCGACCGTCCTGGGACTCGATATGCTTTACCAAGGTGATTTCCTTAAGGATGACAAGCCATTGAC
Organism: Pirellula sp.; assembly: GCA_031363425.1. GTDB lineage: Bacteria > Planctomycetota > Planctomycetia > Pirellulales > Pirellulaceae > JBKCUI01. Next base: position 577 of record JANLUJ010000825.1, on the reverse strand, counting down.
TCAGACTCCGAGCGTTGCGAACCCTCGCGAATTTGCAGGTTACACGTACGGTTACAACCACTCCGCGTTCGCGCAACGAACTCATGATATTTTGACGGTCGTTCATTTCTTGCGAACAGCAAAAATTGGCGATCACTCCAGTCCAAGCCAAGTGTCGCTCGTTGCTTTCGAAGGAACGGGCCCTATCGCTGCTGCTGCTCGTGCAATTGCGGGGACAGCAATCGACAGAAGTGTCATTGCAACCAACGGTTTTCGATTTGGCAACTTGCTCGACTACCGCGATTTGAATTTCCTGCCCGGTGGCAGCAAGTACCTCGATATTCCTGGCATGTTAGCGGTCGGTCCAACCAGTCCACTTTGGCTGTCGGACGAGGGAATAGGCATTGAAATCGTTAAGGAAACATACAAAAAAGCGGGCAGTGGCAACCTCGAATATTATTCTGGCGACAAGGCTGCTGGTGAGTCCGCAGCCGTCGCGTGGCTGCTCAAGTAACACGATGATTTTGTCCCATTGTGGCACGGCGGTCCCCGCCGTGATTCTCGAATTGAGCCGCGGGCGCTAGCGCGGATTATTCAT
>JANLUJ010000808.1:0-5507 GCA_031363425.1 Pirellula sp. | reverse complement strand
TACCGTAGGCCTGCCCTGTTGGATTGTTCTGCTTTCAAGCTAAACAAGGCGAACGGCCCGACGTTTTTTGCAGGCGTCGGAAACGGGGAACGCCTCCAGGAAGCCATGCTACCGCCTAGCTGATTCCGTGTTCGGCTTTATACAAATTCCACGTAAGGTGAATCTGACCCTGGTGATGCGCCTCGTGCCAAGCCAGGAGGATAGCTGATTCGCCAATCGTTCGCTGGACGTTGTTTGGGAAATCGGTCACTCTCGCAAGGTCAGCTGTTTGCAGAAACATCTTAAAGGCATCCAAGTTGACGCTAAGCTTTTCGCGAATGGCGAAAAGGGAAGGCACATTCGTGTCGGAAGGGGTCGAACCACCGGCAAATGAATCGCATAAAGCTGTGTCAAGTGGATTACCACCTTTGATGCGAACATTGACGTATTTGTCATGTGTTGCCGCGCAATGCATTGCCTGCCAAGCGATATGAGCTCGACCTTTACCTGGTCGCCAAGCAAGGACATGTGGTATGTCTTGACCCGATTTCTCGATTCCGTCGAGCGATCCGACGAGTCGATCGCGAGTGAAGTTGAGCATAGATAGAATGGTATTGAGATCAAGCATCATGATTTTTTCCTGAGCGAAAACGAACTGTCGTGCACAGCTACAGAATATACTCCTTCCGCAGCAATCATTGGCCGACAACTCGGATTTGAATTGGGAGCGTTGTTGGGTTGCCGTCCACTTTGGCCCTTAAATGAAACATCCTAGTTTGAGGGGAAACCCAGGGGGCGGCGGTGATAAAGAACTCTCGGACCGACTGTCCATCCGGTATCAATAGGCCACTCAGTCCAATGTTATCGACGTAACATCCGTGTGGCAAATTGCGGCCACTGTCATCGCCCCCAAAAGAAATGTCCCCTTTGTTCTCACCCCGCACGATGACGAGATTGGCTGATATCGTTTGCCCCGGACGTATTTCAAGTTCCGGCAGGGCAGGTGCATCTTGTCCCTGATTCTTCGCCACCACCTTCAACTGCATGGCGGGTTTGTCGCTTAGCTTCACCAAAAGTGAGAGCGATTGGCCATCGGTGACCTTTCGATTTCCTATCATGCATTGGCTTGTGATCTGCATGGTAAACTCCTTCATGGTGGTTGCTAGTCCGGCTGGCATATGAAGCGAACCGATGGCTCGCATCTGTCCTGCTTGGATGGCCAAGGGTTTCGATAAACTGATACCTTCTGGTACCCCGTCGATGGCTATTTCAATATCACCATCGCATCCGTCGAAACGATTGACCGCGACATCAAACTCCGTTCCAACGCCCGGTCGTAAGGTAACCTCTTTCTGTTCCAATCGAAGCTTGTAATTCGGAATCGGATGGCGAAGTGTCAGCATGTAATTGTAGTTGTCTCCAGCCTGTCCGCGAGTATCGCGAACGCGAATCAAATAGCGACCATCTAACTTGGCTGTAAATGTAATCTGGCTGTCCTTGCCCGATTGCCGAGTAGCCTCATCATCGTTGGCGTAATAAATTGGAAAAACGGGCAATCCATTGGGTATTGCTGGCTCACCCTCCGCCAATTCACGCACAATCCAGGCGGGTTCGTTAAGCGCATGCGTCGTTGCTGTGGTGTCAAAATAAGTGAACCGATTCACGAAGCCTGGATAGACTTTGAACCCCGAGTCTGGGCCTCGTGGATAGAGCCACAGTTTGACCACTTCGCCGCCAGCGTACAGCAGTTCATTCAATTCCATGTCTTCCCAACGGTGCAAACGAAAATCATCGGCGTTGGTGGAGTCCTTACCGCGGAAAGTGAAGTAGGTTTCCCGGACAGCTTGCAGTCGAGTTCGAATTATGGGCTCCCCTTTTTGATCGACGATGTCAATGACGCTATCCAATGGAGAACCGCTTTTGCTCGCTTCGACTTGAACCACCCAGGGCACTCCCGCTTTTGCTTGAAAAGCGTACCAGTCGCCAGCGGATTCTCCTGCCATGTCAGCAGTCGTAAGCACGGCATTGATTGCACATGATCCGGAAATTTCCTGTGCGGTTGCAAGCGAGTGACGCCCCGCCACTTCCTCAACTTGCTTTGGCGATTCGTTGCCTTCTGGGATATTCGTATCAACCATCAACGGAACTGACTTGATTCCAACTACGGTTTGCTTAGCAAACAATTCCTTAGCATCCATGTGTGATATCTTGCCGCCAAGTGTGCTAACAGTTAGCGTAGTCTGATTGCCATCCCACAGCAGTCCAGAGGGTACTTCGTCGACAACACCGATTAATCCCAAAGGAGAAAAGTTCTCCGCGTCCCAAAGTTTTATTGTCTTATCCTCGCTGGCTGTTGCTACGAATCGTCCGTCTTTGGTCATTGCAATTTGGGATACAGATCCTTCATGTGCGAAGGTCGAGTACAGCATCGGACTAACGGACGGCTTGTCCATGGAAAGCAATTTCCAAACACGGACACGACGATCTGCACCGGCGGCCAACACGCGGTTTCGCGGCGAGTCGAATCGAACTGCGTACTGCTCAGCCTCGCATTGGCCGAACGTATCGAGTCGTTCGCCGCTTTCCACTCGCCATACTTTAATGGTTTCGTCGGCGCTGGCTGAAGCGAGAATTTGACCAGTCGTATCGAAATCCAGATCGTAAATGGCTCCGTTGTGGCCGGTCAATTTTCGCAATAGTTTTCCATCGTTCATGTTCCAAAGCATGATGACGCGGTCGTAACCTGCTGTCGCAAGGATTTTGGCGTCATGGCTCAAGACTGCGGTATAGAGCGTATCGAGGTGTCCCTCGACGACCCGCACAACGGAAGGCTTCATCCGTCCGTTCCAGTTTTCTAAAACCGTCGCTTGCCCACCCACTCCTGGAATGCCAGAAGCGATCACAGTAAATCGTCCGTCATTGGTGGTTCGGATCTGCTTTATTTTACCCACAATATCGAATGGGAGCGGCTCACTCCATTGATCTTGTTGTTGGTAGAGTGCATTGAATCTGCCTATTAACAGTTGCCCGTTGCCGGTCCTCCCGATCGAAGTAATTGGCATCGTTTCGTTGAACGAGGATGGTAAGTTCATTGCGCTAAGCCGGGACTTGAGGGGCAAGGGTTCGTCAATTCCTTTGGCACCTTGTTCGATCCATTTCTGGATCGTGGATACCTCAACCGCGGTAGGCTGCGGCGAATCCTCTGGTGGCATTTTGGGCTCTATCGTCCCAAGCATTGCCTTGAGCATAATCGACTCCGCTGGTTCCTTTGCGATCACGATTGCCCCTTTCGGTCCGCCTTTGAGGATATTGGCCAAGGACTGCAATTGGACGTTGGATTCGTTGTCCCTTTCACTGTGACAACCAACGCAATACTTGTTTAAGATCGGCTTGATCTCGCGCTGATACTCGACATCGCGCGCGAAACCAAGGCTTTGAACAGACGCCAAAAGAACTGCCATTGCGGCACAAATGTGCGTTTTGGCATTGAGGCACATAGAAAAATGGATTCGTAGGCTCATCGTTTTCAATTCAAGTCGTAAAGGAGAATTGGGGCGATTCATTTTGGCAGTCTACAATTGCGAACGCAACCGCATTTCAGTTTTAATCGTTATTACCGATCTATTCTCGTTCGTTTTAACGTGGCGACCTAAGAAACGGAATTATTCTTTCAGTGGTTCTCGACATTCTAGTCGGAATTGACATAGGGTTTAGTTTGACTGCTCCCCTTGGAGGCAGTGCCCCGCAATCAAACGATTTCTATTTAGCAACATCATCACCGAGGCGACGCAAATGAGCACCAGTGTACGAGTAGCTGTGAGTTGCATATTGTTTGCACTCTTTCCCAAAATGGCCATTGGCGAAGAGCCGCGAATACTTCGTGTAGAAGAGGATTGGGAGTTGGTTGTCACTACCCCTGACCCATTGCAGGATTCACCTCAGATCAGTACATGGATGAGTCCGAGTGATTCCCTCGACAACGAACACTTCGGCGCCAATTTCAATCACGCGCAAAAAAATGACTATCCAGGAGGTGGATTTCAAACCCGGGCGTTCGATGGAACGGCGGTAATGGATGACCGAGTCAATTGCAATGGAATTAAGCTGAGTAGTAATAATGAGACGCTGAAATGGACTCAAGTCATGGCCATCATCGACCATGAGCTTGTGTTTGCAATAAAGGATGGAAAATCCCAAAGTTGGGGCGATTTTGGTGGACAGGATTCGATGGTTCGAACTTCCTCGTCAATAAACAAACTTAACGGATACAGCCCTAACAAATCAGCGGAATGGTCAGGAATTGGTTTTGCTTCCAATCGCGTCGCTTTGCTTAAGCTCGCGAAAGTTCGCTATTTCACTGATCAAGGTCAAGTCTTTGAGACGCCGGTAAACCTATCTATTAAATAGATGTGCTCTTGGGCACCAAGAACGCCACCTTTTTCCTATCCAACAAATTTGTTTTCTCTTCTCGTACAAGTGGATGATTATGATGAGATACACTGTTCGCAACAGCCACAAACGAGCCATGCGCTCGCGTGAAGCAAAGCGTCGTAAAGGTGCGGCAATCATTCTTGCTGCTTTCTTAATGGGTGTACTGGTTAGCATGTTGGCGTTGTCGATTGATATCGGCTACATAGCTGCAACCAAGGCCGAAGCAAGACGGACGGTCGATGCTGCAGCACTTGCTGGCGCTTGGCAGACTCTGGACAGCTTACAGCAAAATCGAAATGGCGATGGTTTGATTGCAGACGTAAACAACGCAGCCATGAACTTGGCCAGTTTGAACACCGTTTGCAATTTAGCCCCATCTTTGTCCGTGACAGGGCAAAACACAGATATTTCTATTGGATACTTGGCAGCCCTCGACTCCAACGCATCTGTTGTTTCCGATCCGAACAATCCATTTCGGGCAGTTCGAGTTCGTCTTCGAAAGAACGAAGCAAGTAATGGTCAAGTACCACTTTTTTTTGCGAAGTTCTTTGGGCAATCAGGTCGCGATTTGACTATTGAGTCAACCGCAGCAATGGCAATTCAAATTAAAGGATTCAATTCGCCTGCTTCAGGAGCATCGGGGTTAGATCTATTGCCGTTTGCTCTCGATGAGCAAACGTGGCTTGCTCTGTTGAACGGTACCGGTACCGACAGCTACAAGTTTTCTTCTAGCAACTCATCGGTGACCAGCGGCAGCGACGGAATCAAAGAAGTCAATCTATACCCTCAAGGCACCGGAAGCCCCGGAAATCGAGGAACTGTAGACATCGGTGGGGCAAACAATAGTACATGCGACCTTTCTCGTCAGATTGTCGACGGGATTTCATCGCAGGATCTCATCGATCTCGGCAAGCCACTGATTCTCGGAGAAAATGGCACGATGACCCTCAATGGCGATACGGGTATCAGCGCCGGTGTGAAGGATGAATTGGCTTCCATCATTGGTCAGACGCGGATCATACCAATGACTGCTTGAATGTCGGCTGTGTGCCCTCGAAAGGCATCATTCGCGCCGCAAGGGCCTGGGCCGATTTGCG
>JANLUJ010000791.1:0-1949 GCA_031363425.1 Pirellula sp. | reverse complement strand
ATCCTCGATTTTTCGAAAATCGAAGCGGGGAAAATGCAGCTGGAGTCAAATCCAATTGAGTTGCGTGAGATGTTAGGAGTCACTTTGAAATCGCTGGGAGTTAGAGCCTATGGCAAAGGGATCGAGTTGATTTGGCAATGCCAAGAAGATGTGCCTGCCTGGATTGTTGGTGATGCGACTCGCTTACGACAGATCCTCTTTAATCTCGTCGGCAATGCTATCAAGTTCACGAATGAGGGCGAGGTATTGCTAAGTGTTCGCAAGGTTTCCAATAACGAAACGACGATCGAACTAGAGTTCTCAGTATTGGATAGTGGAATTGGGATCGCCCAAGAGAATCAAGAGAAAATTTTTGATGCGTTCCAGCAGGCTGACATGTCTACCACCCGGAGATATGGCGGTACTGGCCTAGGTTTGGCAATTTCCCGTCGATTGATCCAGTTAATGGGCGGGGAAATCATAGTAGAGAGCGAACTCGGAAAGGGAAGTACCTTTCGGTTTCAAGCTACGTTTGGTGCAGACGAGAGTCATTCCGTTGAGGCAGTCTTGGATACCGCACAGTTTCAAGATACTTCCGTTCTTGTGGTTGATGACAATGCCACGAATCGGAGAATTCTTGTCGAAGTGCTTGGCGCATGGGGGCTTGCAGTGCATGCGGTTGAAACGGGGAAGGAAGCGATAGAATACCTTCAATCTTTGATTGATAAATCCCCTTCGCAACCCTTGCCCGTACTTGTTACCGACTACAACATGCCTGAAATGGATGGTTGCATGCTGTGTTCCAAGGTTCGGAACGACGCTAGGTTTGCCGGAACCAAAATCATTGTGCTTAGCTCAAGCGTCGGCGTTGCGCAAAGCGAATTTGGGAATCTCGACATAGCGGCATTTCTTTACAAACCGATCAAGCAATCGGAACTCTTCAACGCGCTTGCAAATACGATCGGAGCGAAGTTGGAATCGCCAATGGCACCATGTCTCCAGCTTCCCGAGGCGGAATCGATGCCACCACTCCGTGTTCTCTTGGCAGAGGATGGATTGGCAAATCAGAAGTTAGCCATAGGTCTATTGAGACGCTGGGGGCACTCCGTAACGGTCGCGGAAAACGGTTGCGAAGCGGTCAAGGCATGGGCCAACGATCTTTTTGACGTTATTCTAATGGACGTTCAAATGCCTGTCATGGATGGACTCGAAGCGACGCAAAACATTCGTTCGAGAGAGGCGGGTAGCGATCGTCGTATTCCAATCATTGCAGTCACAGCCCACGCAATGACTGGTGATCGCGAGAAGTGCTTGGAGGCGGGTATGGATGGTTACGTCACTAAACCGTTCAAAAAACAAGCGCTATACGAAGCGCTCCGCCACTTGGTAAGCAAATAAAACCATGAAAGGAGTCAAAACAAAATGGAGCCAATCGATCTTTCGCTCGCAATGAAGGCGACGGACGGCGATCTTGATCTTTTGCAAGTTGTGATTGAGGCATTTCTCGAAGAGTACCCAGTTTTGCTCGCCGAATTGGAACCCGCCATCCGGGCTGGCGATAATGCAGTCGTCCAACGAGCGAGTCACACCATCAAAGGCACACTCAGGCTTTTTGGAAGTGTGCCCGCAAGAGAGTTGGCTGAACAACTCGAAGAAATGGGCTGTTCAAAGTCTCTAGGAAACGCAGAGTCTCTAGGAAAGGCAGTTGAAACGTATGATTCGCTAAAGCTCTCGTTGGCATCGCTTCGACGACAATTGTCGGATGCTATGAAAAACCTGCGATAGGACTGGCTGTTGCCGATTGCGGCAATCGACGAGCCACCCACAAAGCTCAGTCGGACCATGCAGGCATTAGCGCGGATTATTCATCGAGTATATCGATTTTCAATTGTCGCGTGATTTTTGGGTGTTGCCCATTGATGTGCGAATAAATTCGCTTTGCGGACAGACCGCCCCCTACCCCCCGGAAG
>JANLUJ010001067.1:0-1280 GCA_031363425.1 Pirellula sp. | reverse complement strand
ATCAAGCACCATCACAAGCAAGCCCATAGGCAGGGCCACTTCCAAGCAATATCGCATGGTGGCTTGAAAGGTGTAGTATCGACTGCCAACATCTTGAAGATCTACAACGAGTACATCAATCCCCTGAAGTTGCTCAGCTGTTGGGCGTAAGCTGGCAGCGGTTGTGCCGTACAGACTGTGCACGGCCGCAGGCACTGCTCGGGCTTCGTTGCCCCCGACACTGATAAGGTCTTGGGCTTGTCCGTGCAATCCATGTTCGGGACCGAAGATCGTAACGAGCTTCACGCCGTCCGCAGCAGCAAACGAATCGACCGCGCTACGAAGCTCCGAGTCGACGGCTGCCGGATGGGTCACGAGCCCCACGCGTTTTCCACGAAGAGGTGCGAATCTTTGCGAGACTAGCAAATCGAGCCCTGTTTTGACTTTTGCCACCGATGAAATTCCTGTGAAAGGATACTTGAGCCGCAGGCGTTAGCCGCGAAAAGTGTCGCAACGGCTTTTCAACGCGGCTAGTACCCGCGGCTCAAGCGTCGTCAAAAAAGAATTCTACAACAAATTCCTCTAGCCACTTGACTTCAGTCGTCAACCACCGTACCATGTACCCAGTACACCGGTACTGCATCGCGGGACTTGGAGTTTATCAATTATGTTTTTTTCGATCAATGAGAGTAATGGCGTTGCGATCTACGAACAGATTGTTCGGCAGGTCACCTTCGCCATCGCCGAGGAGACGTTCAAGGTTGGGCAAATGCTGCCCAGCGTCCGAGCTTTGAGTGTCCAATTGGCAATCAATCCGAACACGGTGGCGAGGGCTTATCAAGAGCTCCAAGTCGATGGGGTCTTAGAGACTCTGCGTGGCCGTGGGCTTGTCGTTTGTGCAGGCGCTATAAAACGTTGCAAGGAAATCCGGCGGTCGGTAATTGCACAGAGCCTCAAAGAGGCGTTAACTCAAGCACTGCATGGTGGCCTCGAGGCCGACGAAATTCTCGAGATTGTCCACAAGCAATTGAACAAACTCGACGGCAATGTGGCAACCGTTAGTTCGATAGGAAATGCGCCATCGTCGAGTTAGTGTAGAACGGCACTTAGTGTAGTACGGCACTCCGTGCCGTTTCGTGTGCAAAAAACGGCACGGAGTGCCGTTCTACAATAGGACCATTAGTATCAGAAATCCATCGAGTCGATCCGAGGTGAGATGATGTCCGATAGTATTACCGCAAGTGGTTTGGAAATGCGGTTCCCTGGCTGCGAAGCGCTTCGGGGTATTGATCTCAAGGTGC
>JANLUJ010000630.1:0-8062 GCA_031363425.1 Pirellula sp. | reverse complement strand
GTTCCGGTTGCACGCAAATCAACCGAGCCCGGTAACCAAATCGGAAACGCCACAAGTGTTGGACGAGTATCCGTTTGAAGGCTTGAACGCAGAACAAGCGGCTAAGGCTATGAAATTGCCGGATGGCTTCAAAGTGACCGTGTGCGCTGCTGAGCCCGATGTCAAGCAGCCAATCGCAATGGCCTTCGATGATCGTGGTCGAGTTTGGATCGCTGAGGCATATGAATATCCACGTCGAGCCGAAGAAGGAAAAGGCCGCGACCGAATCCTTGTTTTCGAGGATACCGACGGCGACGGAATGTTGGATAAGCGGAAAGTATTTGCCGAAGGATTGAATCTAATTAGCGGGATGGAAGTCGGCTTCGGTGGAGTTTGGGTAGGTGCTGCACCGCATCTGCTATTTATTCCCGATGCAAACGGTGACGATGTTGCAGATGGCTCGCCACAGATTCTTTTGGATGGTTGGGGATACCAGGATACCCACGAAACGTTGAACACATTCATTTGGGGGCCGGACGGTTGGCTCTATGGCTGCCATGGAGTGTTCACTCATTCGCGTGTTGGCAAGCCTGGAACGGCGGACAAAGATCGCCAAGGGGTCAACGCAGCCATCTGGCGATACCATCCAACACGTCATGTCTTCGAAGTATTCGCGCATGGTACGAGCAACCCATGGGGAGTCGACTTCAATGACCGAGGACAGGCCTTTCTTACTTCATGTGTTATCCCGCACTTGTATCATATCATTCAAGGCGCACGCTACGAACGACAAGGGGGAGTGCACTTCAATCCATATACCTACGACGATATCAAGACCATCGCCGACCATCGACATTACATTGGTGCAACACCGCACAGTGGGAATGGGAAATCCGATGAAGCGGGTGGTGGGCACGCACACGCTGGTGCGATGATCTATCTCGGCGGTGCGTGGCCAGAAGTCTATCGTGATCGCATCTTCATGAACAATATCCACGGTCAACGTTTGAACGTCGACATTCTCAAGCAAAAAGGATCTGGATACGTAGGCAGTCACTCGCCAGACTTTTTGTTGACTGGTGACAAAGCTTCCCAGATCCTCAACCTGCGATATGGACCAGACGGGCAAGCGTGGATGATCGACTGGTACGATATGCAAGCGTGTCACCTGACCGACCCAGGCAAACACGATCGTAGCAACGGACGAATTTATAAGATCACTTACGGCGATGTAAAGAAGTCGAGCGTTTCGCTTGCAACTGCATCTGATATCGAATTGGCGAAGCACACATTGAATCGGAACGATTGGTACGTACGGCACAGCCGCCGGGTTCTGCAGGAGCGATCGGCAGCCGGGAAAGTTAGTGACGAAGCGGTTGCTCTATTAAAGAAAATGCTCAAAGAAGAAGTCGATGAAACGAGGCGACTGCGGGCTGCCTGGGTGCTTGCGGCTATGGAAAAGTTAGACGCAGCAACCTGTGAGGGAATGTTGGCAGACAGCAACGAATACGTACGAGGTTGGGGGATCCAGTTAGGCCTTGATTCCAAGTTGGCGGCAAGTGCTGTTAGCCCTCGCAAGTTAGCGAACATGGCTGCTTCCGAAAAATCGCAGGTCACGCGACTCTACTTAGCCTCGGCAGCCCAGCGTATTCCCGTGGACCAACGCTGGGAACTGGTGCAGAGCTTGCTCGGAAACGCAACGGATGCCACGGATCACAATCTGCCATTGATGATTTGGTACGCGGCTGAACCACTGGCAGAACAAGACGCAGAACGAGCACTAGCAGTCGGCTTATCGGCAACCTTGACCATTCCATTGGTTCGAAACAATATGTTGCGCCGAATCGGTGCCGTCAACAGCGAGCAATCGTTGGCAACGCTAGTCAGAGGACTTGGCAAGGCCAATAGTGAAGACGTGCAGTCAGCGTTTCTAGATGCCATTCGGATCTCGCTGGCCGGTCGAAGAAAAGTGGATCCGCCCAAGGAGTGGGATGCCGTCTACTCGAAACTTTCGCAAGGTTCTGCGACCATTCAAAACCTTTCCCAAGCGTTGGGTGTTACGTTTGGCAACGAGGCAGCCCTCGCTGCGGTTCGCCAGGTTGTCGAGTCCCGCGGTGCGTCGAATGAAGCCAGAACAGCCGGGATAAGTACGCTGCTAGCGGCAAAAGATCCCAAGCTTGCGCCGGTGCTTCAATCCCTATTGACGGACAAAGGGCTTCGGGCCACCGCGATCGCGGGTCTGGCTCAATACGCTGACCCGAATACGAGCAGGGCGTTACTAGCAATCTACAAGGACTTGCCGCAAAACGAAAAGCGCGCGGCACTATCGACCCTTTCGTCGCGAAGCGAGTATGCGATTCCGATGCTAGAAGCGATCGATTCAAAAAAGATTGCAGCTAGCGATCTCAGCGCCGATTTAGTGCGCCAGTTGGAATATCTCAAGAACGAAAAGGTAAAGTCGCTTTTGGAAAAGAATTGGGGAACCGTTCGCGAATCGCCGGCTGAGAAGACGAAACTGGTCGAAGAATACAAAGCCCTGGTTCAATCGACCAAGGAACCTAAACCTGATTTGCCGCTCGGCCGGGCTGTATTTGCGAAGACTTGTCAGCAATGCCATGTGCTTTTCGCTACTGGCGGCAACATTGGTCCTGAACTTACGGGCTCGAATCGAGCCAACTTGGATTATCTCTTGAGCAATATCGTGGACCCAAGTTCCGTCATGGCGAAGGAGTACCAGCCGACGATCCTCAATTGCGGTGGACGAATCGTGACTGGCATTGTGAAAGCGGAGGACACTAAGTCGGTGACGCTTCAAAAGGTCGACGCAATTGAAGTGGTGCCGCTCGATGAGATCGAAGATCGCAAAATCAGTGACAAATCGATGATGCCTGAAGATCAGCTAAAGCTCTTCAGCAAGCATGAGATTCGGTCGCTAATCGCCTATTTGGGTAACGATCGCCAAATTCCGATATTCGCTACGGTCGCAAATGCTCCGGAGTTCTTCAATAGCAAGAATTTGTCGTATTGGCGAGGCAATGAAAAACTCTGGACTGTCGAAGGAAGTGAGATTGTTGGGAAAACGTCCGGTCTGGCCAAGAATGAATTCCTGGTAAGCGATTTTGCAGTGGAAGACTTTCATTTGAAGCTCGAAGTAAAATTGGCGGATAACGCGGGGAACAGCGGTATCCAGTTTCGAAGCCAACAATCCGACGAGGGGATGTTGGGATATCAAGCGGACATTGGTCCAGGTTGGTGGGGCAAGCTCTACGAGGAGGAGGGACGGGCGCTACTTTGGGACAAATCAGGGGAACCACACGTCAAGAACGGCGAATGGAATCTTTACGAAGTACGAGCCAAGGGATCGAAAATACAAACTTGGATCAACGGACAATTGTGTGTCGACTTGGACGATCCAAAGGGGGCCAAACGAGGGGTCATAGGACTGCAGCTGCATTCCGGTGGCAGAACCGAAGTGCGATTTCGCAACGTCGAATTGAAGATACTTGAGTAATGTTTAAGCCGTGCAGCGGTGAGAGTGGAAGAGTAGAACAGTTGTCCTCAACTATTCCTGCCCAGCGTCCCCATCGCAGTTGATTCCGCCCGCGTGCCCGCCCTGCAACAGCAACGGGATCGATCAGATGTGGGGCCCCCGACAATAACGGTGCGCTGCTGGCCTTGGCTCGGATGCTGGCAGCATCCGCCACGTTGGCACGGAACTTGCATCATATGTCGTAGCATGTTCGAACTATTGCACCGTTCGTTGAACGTGTTGTTTTTCGACGACAGTTGCGCTCAATTTGGTACCAGTTTGTTAAGTGGCGAAAATGTTCAGGCAGGGCTCAGGTATGTTCAACCATCCTATATCGATCGTTTTTAGATCCATTGCATGTGGCATCCTATGCATCGTCGCCATCAAAGTTGCGGCTCAGGAGACTTTGGAGTTACCATTTCCTGCAGGACCTGATGGCATTACCCAATTGCAAGTGGGTTCGGTGCCGCGATCGAACGACGGCGATTTGGAGACGGACGAATACGAGACGTTGACGCGCGGTCCTTTGCATGAAGCGTTTGCAGAACCGATTGTCGCCGATCCGGTGCCTGGTTTGGTCGTGGCCCAAGAGCCACCAGCGCCAATCAATGAGCTTGCACCCGAGTACCGGCCTGACGGTGAATATGCAATATGGATTTCAGGCTATTGGGGATGGGATGAACAGAGAGAGGACTTCATCTGGATCAGCGGTGTCTACCGTGTGCCCCCCGAGGGACATCAGTGGGTCCCGGGCTACTGGCATTCGGTGAGCGAGGGTTGGCAATGGGTGCAAGGCTTTTGGGTGGAAGAGGCTGTGGAGTCGATTGCCTATTTGCCTCCCCCACCCGCAACGCTTGAGGTTGGCCCAAGCAGTCCGTCTCCTGGCATCGATTACTTCTACGTACCTGGGAACTGGTCGCAGTCCAATTCGCTGATTACTTCGTCACCGCTATCTTCCCCCTATTCCTCAGGCTATCTTTGGAACGCAGGTTTTTGGCATCCCATGCAAAATGATTTGGTTTGGATACCAGCCCATGTCGTATGGACACCGCGAGGCTGTGTTTATGTCAACGGGTATTGGGATCAACGCTTGCCGATGCGAGGGCTTTGCTTTGCCCCAGTTGCCATCCCAAGGGTGATCTACAGTCGTCCAGGTTGGAGCTTGCGACCCAACGTCGTGTTGAACTCGCAAGTCGTATTGCATAATCTCTTCGTACAGCCGAGATACAATCATTACTTGTTTGGGGACTACTACGGTTTGCCCCCAAGTCGCCGGGATGTAGTTCCTGCGTATGTTTATCACCAGAGCCGAGGCTCGTGTGACCCACTGATTTCTTTCTACTCAGCGTACAATGCTCGGCAAGGGCAGGATCTGATTCGATGGTATGGAAACCAGCACGCGGAACTAAGTCGTAATCCGTCGCTGCGTCCACCACAACATTGGTCGCCAATCCAGACCAAAGCGAATGACAAAACATTGCGCCCAGACAGAGAGCCAGTCCAAATGGCACACACGCTTGATCAAGTAAATAAGCTTGCCGGTGGCCTTCAAATCGTTCCGGTGCCCGAGAGTTTCAAGCAAAACATCATGAAGGCAGACGTGGATCGCAAACGACTTGCGAGAGAACGCCAAGCGACGGAAGGAAAAGTCAACTTACTTGGTTCGGTCCCAACCGTTGGTAACACATTGCCCACTCTAAGCTTGCCCAAGTTAGAGAGCAACAAACGCAAGGACGATTTGTCGAGTAAAGAATTGCCTATCAGGCCGCAGCGCGACGTGAATTCGTTGCGGATCGAACCAAACAAAATGGTGCAGGGAATTGGTCGCGCCGACGTACCACTTCGCAACCCGGTGCCACGCAACCCAGAAGCCAATCGCCAAACAAAGCCACTCCATGACACGCGCGACATCGATCTGGCAAAGCGTTTCGAACAACCGACTCGCATTGAATCGAATCGCATTTCCAATCCATTGGATACCAACCGAATTCTTGAGCAAGCCAAAAAAGCGGTGCCAAAAATCGACGCCCCAAAAATCCTATCCCAGCCGACTAACATCCATTCACGACTACCGAACATTCAATCTCAGTTGCCGAATACTCAACCACCTTTACAGAATACCCAGCGACGACTTCCGAACGTTGGATCCCAATTGCAAAACATTCCACCACCGTTACCAAATCGCGTTATTCCATCGAACGAGTCTCGCCCTCGATCTAATCAAAATCCAAGCTCACCTGGAAACGTACGTGGAGAGACGAGAAGTATGCTTCCGGCGCAGCAGATAGGTTCACCAAACCTATTAACGCAGCCGAGGACTCAGCCACACATACAACCGCCACAAGGAAATTTCGAGTCGAATCGCAGGGGCAACGCCGACAAGAACGGAAGTAGCAAAAAGCCGAAGTGACAACTCTTGACAACCATCTCTCGCTTGCGCTTGTCAGAGCGAGGAAGTAAATCTAAGTTAGCCGAAGGTCGACTAAACACTTGACTTGCCGTGCTCGGACGGATAGCCTTAAGAATCCTTGTGGAATTGGAAGTCATATATTTCGAGCACCGCAGGTTGAATGTCCGCCCGCGTTTTGAGGGAACACGAAGCAATGCACCAAGCACCAAGCACCAAGCACCAAGCACCAGCGCAACGCGGGCCGCTGTTTAATCTGTAAGAAACTCGTTTTGGTTCTGATAGTAACCATTGTTTCCAGTCGTGCAGACGGCCAGGTTGGAAGCACAGGTCCCGGGGAAGTCTCTCCAACTAGCCCGCCACTTACTGCTGTGATTTTTGTAATGCCCGCGGACGAAGTTCCGATGGGAACAAAGGTTTTTCTTCGAGTTGAATCTAACGTCCCCAATCCTTCTGGCTACTTTTGGTTGCGGGCATGCAATGGTGTGAACCCGTGGTTGCACAATTATCCTTGGGTTGTTCCGCAAATTGACGATTGCCTGCCAAGCCCCGGAAATCAGACATATCGAGTGTGGCTTACTCCTCAATTTAATGCTCAAAAAGTTGTCAAATTTCGAGAACCTGATATGGCAAAGACTACGATTTCTGGAATGATAAACATGGCGGGCTCACCACAGCCAGGCCAACCCACCCGCAATCATCAGATTCAAAAAACCAAATTAACATGGCATGGACAACCGCTCGGACCTTGCGCCCAGGTCTGCTACAAAGAAAACGTAAAAACTACGATATTAATCGATAAATTCGGAGACTCCCTTGAAGTACAGGTCAAGGACTTTCCCGCCACCTGCGTCAAGACAGTTCGAGCAAATCAACTCGATCCAAATGAGATAACTATGGACTGGGACAGTCCCTATCTTTACGATCGAATTTGGCACACTTGGGACTACAGAATGCATATGCTTCTTCAGTTCTATAGTAAAGGAACACCTCTCGCTACGCGTACTCATAAATACGATTTCTATGGCGACAAATGTGGGGTTAAATGGATATTTTCAACTGAGATTCGGCTCAAGTGTATTGTTGACGAAGTTTTATTGGGTGGACAGCCGGTGCCCTTGCCGAATTCGATTCCACCTCGAAACCTCATGATCGCTCGCTGGGTAATCGAATCTCAGTCACCCTAATTCAGGATATAATCCAATGTCAAAAAAATCCGCTCAATTGGTCGCAATTATTTCGATCGCTTGCATGATTGGAGTTGCCATTGTTTTGATTTTTCCGGCCACCCAAGTTGGGCAAACACCTTCTAAAACGGTAAGCAAATCATCGGATGAAATAGATACACGAACGACGGTTGATATACCCATTGGTAGGAGCCAGTCCAGTGGATCGAGACGAATTGCGTTTCAAACACCGGGAGGGGGTACAGAACCTGACGATCCATTCTTTATTGTTGACCGGACCGTCACGGACCCAAACATCGCGAACGGAGATCAATCGTATGGTACTCAGAATAAAGTTGGCGTAAACGCAGCCGTTATGAATACCCATTCAACACAATTGGATGACTTTATGGTGATTGGTTCGTCAAATGCAGGGAGGGAATCGTATCTCGCAACCATCGGTGCACCAAAAGTAAATCCACAATCAAAGTGGCGAGTGATTATTGATAATGTTGGTGTGGTCAATGGTCAAACGAGAGTTCAGGTGATTGCCAGGGCGGGTTTGGATGTAAACTTTCAAGGCTACCAAACGCGGGAAACGGACGGCGCTGTTCTAGAGGAACTTTGGGCTCTCGACTTGAACGGACCGAACCCAATATTACTAGATCGGACGATTCGGTGGTTCAACGGACTTCAAACCCATCAAGAATCGCCGATTACCATCCCAATCATTCCGCAGACTGGACCAATCGGAATGGACGACGCGGAAGCTGGTTACATGGGAGAGGCAGGTACGCCCTATCCGTAATCAAGATAGTGCATTGTCCAGTGTAGCACGGCACTCCGTGCCGTTTTCCTCGGCACGGAGTGCCGTGCTACACTGGTTGAAACGGCACGGAGTGCCGTGCTACACTAGTGCTCCGTCCAGATTAGATTTTTGGGTAGTGGATCTTGTTAAAGATCCAGCAGGCTTCGGATCTT
>JANLUJ010000623.1:0-2008 GCA_031363425.1 Pirellula sp. | reverse complement strand
ACCGGTCAAGCCGGTGGGATTCAGAAATACCGCAGGCTTGTCCTGCTGGATCGTTCTGCTTCCAAGCTAAACAAGGCGAACGGCCCTATGTCGATCGCCTAAGCGCCCTGCCTCAGACCCCTTCGTGGCAGTCTCGCTGCGAGAATACGCCACGTCGCTTTGCGAAGAACCAACTCCGGAGTCGCTAGTTCAAGCGGAGAATCACTTGCGCGAAGCAATATCTATATTAGAACCACTGCAGGAGGAACCGCTTGCAAGAGTGAAAACCATGATCGCGTTGGGCGTTGTATTAAAGCGGCGCTAGCCGCGAGTGACTTAAATTCAGTGAAATTGCCTCGTTACACCGGCGGCTAGCGCCTTGCCGCTCACAAAGTGAGTGCCATTTGCCACAAGGCCAACGGAGAGCTAGAAACGACGGGCGTTTCAAGGTAGCTGCCAATTGTGGCCTCCGACCGGGCAAGCCGGACGGAAGGCAAGGCAGGCTCAAAAAGAAGCCAGCGAAAGGCTTGAAGCGAAAGTGGGAAGATCCCTAAGGGGCAAGTGATACGCTTCGTTTGCTAGCATGCGCATGGGACTTTCGGAAGAATTGGAAAGACAGTCATTCTGCGCAATTCGTGCAAGGCTGGTATTCCGGGAATCAACAGTAGGATCGTTAAACGCCGAAGGAAGGGAAAGATGAGTTCCTGGATTACCTTTATTGTGGTGGCGGTTCTGAAATGAGTAATAAAACTCGAAAACGGAATTGTTTGAAGTTTAGCTTGCAATTGTCGTTCTTCGCAGGTGCGACTTATTCGATGTTCGTAGCGACAGGATGCAATCGAGCCCATTACCGCAATCGAGCAGATCAAGAAGTTACGAACGTTATCAATGAGAAAATAGCCGACGCATGCGCGCCGGCAATTCCAAGCATCCAGATGGACCGCGCATCGCGAATGTTCGATCCATTCAATCCAGATAGGCCGCCAATGCCTGAGGACGACCCGACGTCACACCAGTACATGAAGGTGCTCAATGGCAAGAAAGGGTATCCACTCTGGGACGTTAATGGCAAAACCAACACAGCCGAGAACCCCATTTGGTGGCAGTATCTGCCACTGGATGAGCGCGGAGTGTTAGTTCTCGATGCCGATTCAGCTGTCAAGACGGCCGTGCTCCACAACACTGTCTACCAATCCGAGATTGAGACACTTTACCTATCTGCACTCGACGTTAGTTCAGAACGTTTCTTTTTGGGAAACCAGCTGTTTGCAGGCTACAGCACGTCCTACACTGCTGATGGAGCGCTGAGGCGAGGAAATGGCGGACAAAGCCAGTCCTTGCTTAATGCGTCAACATCCTCCAAGGGTCCTCGAGGCTTGGCGCTGCAACGTCAGTTTACCAATGGTGCAACTTTGATAGCCGGTTTTGCCAACTCCTTGACCTGGCAACTATCGGGACCTGACACGCAGAGCGCAACCACCTTGCTTGATTTTAGTTTGATCCAACCCTTGCTTCGAGGTGGTGGTCGAGATGTGGTCATGGAAAGATTGACGCTGGCGGAACGAACACTCTTGTACAATGTTCGGGCCTTTGAGCGATATCGTACCGGTTTCTATACGACAGTCACTGTTGGTCGAGCAGCGGAACCTGGCCCAACGCGCCGAGGTGGTTTGTTTGGTGGAGCAGGGTTGCAAGGCTTTACGGGCCTGGGAGGCGGATTCGGAACGGTTGGGACCGTTCAAAACAATACAGGTGGCGGTTTCGGTGGCGGAGGTGGTGCTGTTCCAGCCGTGGGCGGCTTTCTTGGCCTAGTGCAAAATCAACTTCAAATTAGCAATGCAGTAGAAAACGTAGCAAGACAGAGAGAGAACCTCGCTCGCTTCGAAGATACTCTCAGAGAGCAACTGCTTGTCATCCCTGCAAGCCAAGATGCCATACCAAGTCAACAACTCCAGGTAGCTCAGGCCCGTCAGTCGTTGATTGGGTCTCAAGCGAATTTGCTGCAATTGCGATTCAATTATGAGCAGTC
>JANLUJ010000616.1:0-6140 GCA_031363425.1 Pirellula sp. | reverse complement strand
GTTCATTTGGAGCAGGACAATCCACTGCTATCTCTTGCCCGTTCCGCAAGACGGTTAGTGGTACCCGCCCATCTTTTTCAAGGATTGGGCAATAGTAAGCAAAACTCAACGTCAACTCATTGACCTTGACGTTGCCCTGTGCATCGATCGAATGTGGCCCGATCTTGGTGATAACGTCATACTCTCGAAGCGGATGGTTTTCAGGTTCACGAAGCCCGCTAACCATGACTCCACCTGAATTCTTGGGCAGTTTAAGCCGACTTCGAAGGGCAGGATTCTCGGTCGTTTGGCAATAATCCCAAATATTCGCTTTGCCATCGCATTTGCCATCCTCAATGTCCTTCAAAAATGCAACGAGCTCGGTCGCATGGATGAGGTAACCGATATTGTTTGCGTTCTGAATTCCACTATATGCAACTCCCACCACCTTGTTACCAGAAATGGCGGGTCCACCGCTGTTACCGGGATTGATGGCTGCATCGATTTGAGCTCTCAATCCAAGTTGGTTGCTTCCGATTCCCGTGTATTCGATTCGAGACACAATCCCTTTGGTGATCGAGATTTGATTTCCGCCGATAGGAAAGCCATAGACGTTGACTTCGGATCGCAACGGCGTGATGGAGTTCTCAATAGTGAGCGGCTTTAGATTGTTTATGGCGTCTAGGCTTTCCAGCTTTAGCACTGCGAGATCTAGACCATACGAAATGGCGACCACTGTCGCTTCGAACTTTTCATCCGATTGATCGGGTTGAACATACACTTGAGAAGCATATCGAACCACGTGCGCGTTGGTAACAATTCGGTTCCCGTCGATAATAAAACCGGTCCCTGAAGCCTCGGTCGGATTGGCTTTGTTCCACGGATGAGAAAAATCTGGATTGCGCGTGGTAACGCTAATTTTGACCACTGACGCTTTTGCATCTTCATCCGCCAAACTCGGATTTGGTAACAGTGTTGAAAACGCGAAGATCGACGAAACGAGTGCAAAGCGAATCATTGGCTGGGTCGAGCGTTTCCGCCCACTTTCGTTTTCAGATGGAATTGAATGCCAACTTGGATGAAGAAAAAGTCAGTTCGTGTTGAGATCACGAGTTCGCCTTTCCAACTTTGGTTGGTCACACTCAGGCCTTCGAAGTTACCTGGTTTTCGAATTTCGAAACAGCTGAATAATCTGGTTGTCAACAACCGCGCTGGAGTGTGAGTACCATTCAATATACCTACCTCGGCCCAGGGGGCCATGCCCAGGGGGCCATGCTACTTGGACTCAGCTATGCTTTGGGTTCATGATCAAACCGAGAATTTCGGCACGCGATGACAAATTGTCGCGGAACACACCGCGCATGGCACTCGTGATGCACATGCCACCTGATTTGCGAATGCCTCGCATCGTCATGCACGAGTGGCTCGCTTCAACCATCACGACGACACCGCGAGCCCCGAGTTCCTGTTCCATCATGTTTGCGATGGTTTCCGTCATGCGTTCCTGTACCTGAGGACGCCGCGCGACCTCGTCGACCACTCTCGCCATTTTGCTTAGTCCGACCACTTTCCCATCGGGCAGATAGCCAACATGCGCAACACCATGAAACGGAAGCAAATGATGCTCGCACATACTTTGAAATTCAATATCCTTGAGCAGAACGATTTCGTCATAGCTTTCAGAAAAAACTCGCTTGAGATGGATGCGAGGATCTTTGTGAAGTCCCGAGAAAACCTCTGCATACATCCGCGCGACACGTGCTGGCGTTTCTACCAATCCTTCTCGATCCGGGTCTTCGCCGACAGCGGCAAGTATTTCTCGAACAGCTCGTTCGATTCGCTGATGATCCACTGGTGATTTGGTCCCGTTGTTTCCGTTTGATTGAATGGTGCGAACCGAATCGGTTTCACCTGCATGACTGTTATAGCTCAATTCAGATAACTTGTTGGATTCCTTAATCATAATTGAAATCAGTGACGTTGGCACTCTGTAAAAGGAAGTGTGCTTGGTGGCAACACTCGGGGAAAAAACCTTTGATTTGGAACATTGTAGAACGTTGGGCAAGTGCGGGCGAAAAACACCGAATCCGTAACGAGCCACGACGAAGAAAGACTTTGGGATTATCATTGGCTTTGCGATTTTGCCTACCCTTTTTGAACCATCACAATTCTATGAATGCTTCCCAACCTGACATTTCGCTTCGAGATTTCCAGCAATTAATTCACACTATGTATTTTGAAAAGGATGCCGAGCGCGGCATTTCAGGAACTTTCATGTGGTTGATGGAGGAAATAGGGGAATTAGCAACGGCCCTTCGAACCGGCAATGACCGCGACAATCTGGAGGAGGAATTCGCGGATGTAGTAGCTTGGTTAACAACGATCGCAAATGTTGCAGGTGTAGACCTCAGCGCTGCAATTGCCAAGAAGTATGGTGATGGCTGCCCAGGATGCGGTTTACTCTCCTGCAATTGCCCCTTTTCGGAAAAGCCTTGAAATTTGATACTTGCAGGTGCTTTAGCCGATGCAAGTCCTTACAATGTGTTTTGCTTTTGGCTTGGGATTTCAAATTGTTCGGCGCAGGGGAAACTGAATCATGGATCTAATCAATCGCCAGATTTCAAAGGCTCGTCGTCTGCTTTGGACCCAGACAATCTTGAATATTTTTTCATGGTGCTTGATCATCGCTTTCTCCGTTTGCTTCTTTGGACTGTTGGTACCTAAGATTTGGTTTTTGCCATACACCTTCGCGAGTTGGAGCAAGTTATGGCTAATCGGCGGTGGACTTGCCGCGGCAATCGTGGCTGGAACTACCTCCCTCTTCTACCGACCAAGTGTGCTGTACTCGGCAGTTGAAATCGATCGGCGATTTGGATTGAGGGAACGCATTAGCAGTGCTCTGCAATTGGATGCGGCGGACAGGCAATCATCCGTTGGAGAAGCATTATTGAATGATGCTGCCTCCAAAGCGGAACGTATCGAGGTTCCCGAGCACTTTCCAGTACGAACGGCACCACAGACACCTTGGGTTGCTTTGCCATTCCTAGCGTGCCTCGCTTTGTTTTGGGTTCCAGACGCCGAACTACCCATGCTTGAAAACTTGCCAGGCTCAACTTCGGAGCGATTAACAAACATCAAGAATCAAACCAAGCCAATCCTTGCGATGATAAAGAAGAAGCGGGAAGACGCTGAAGAGAAGGGACTTCAAGACGCTGCAGACGAATTTAAAAAGATCGAAAAGAAACTGGAAGACTTTCAGAAATCGAGCACTGTGGATTCCAAGAAGATGCTTTCCGACTTTAATGAGATCAAAAAAGAAATTGAACGCAAGAAGGAATCGATGGGCGGGTCTGATAGTCTCAAGAAGGCTCTCGAAAGCTTAAAGAATATTGACAAGGGCCCAGCAGAAAAAATCGCCGACGCTCTCAAAGATGGGAATTTTGAAAAGGCCGGTGATGAGCTGGAAAAAATGCTTAGCCAAATGAAGTCGGGCAACATGACTGACGACCAAAAAAAACAGCTATCAAAGCAACTCGATCAAATGCAAAAGGCCATAGAAAAAGCCCAAGAACAAGAGAAACAAGCGATCGAAGAAGCCAAGAAGGAGCTTGCCAAGGCCCAGAATAGCGGTGACCTAGAAAAGGTTGCCAAGCTACAGAAAAAGGTCGAACAAATGGAAGCCAACGCGAAAAAATCAAAGGCGATGGAAGCCGTAAAAGCCAATTTGCAAAAAGCACAAAAATCGATGCAAGCGGGCGACGAAAAAGGTGCCCAGGAAGCGCTCGAAAACCTTAAGGAAGAACTCGGCGAACTCGCTCAAGACCAAGAATCCTTGCAAGAAATGGAGGATTTGATGGACGACCTTCAGAACGCAAAAAAGTCCTCCAATTGCGCCCAATGCAATGGAGAAGGCTGCGGCAAATGCAAATCAGACAAAGAGGGCAAAGACAAGAAGAATGCCAAAGGCGAAGGAAAAGGAGCGGGAGAACGTGAAGAGAAGGAAAATGACGTAAAAAACTTTGACTCCCAGGTTCGAGAGCAGATGCGTAAAGGTGAGACCACTTTCGGAGGCAAGGTAGGTGGCCCCAATCGAAAAGGAATTACAAGAGAAGAAGTACGCGATGCAGTTTTAAGCTCGAAGCCCGATGATCCAGATGCGATCGAGAATATGTCTTTGCCGAAAGCCCAGCGCGACCAACAACGCGATTACTTCAATTCGTTGCGAGACAAGTAATCGGCTGAGGCATAGTCCCAATTACGCATTTTGGAAAGCCCGTGATAGAACGGAATCACTAGCTTGCGCGTCGTGCTATGATCGCCAGCTACCTTAGAGCGATGCGTTCGATGCTTGGGAGGAATCGCCAAGTCCCGTCGAAAACCGCGGAGCATATTTCTCCTGTTTTCTTGCGCATTCGATGCACGACGTGGCATATGGTACAGCTTGTAAACGCGCCAAAGGGATCGGCTTGTCGCAATGTTCACAGTCACCATAGTGGCCTTCGCGCAGACGATTCAGCGCGTCCTCTATCTGAGAAAGCTCACGGCTTTCTACCTCAACAAGTTGGCTGCTGATCTCATCCTGAGCCGTGTCCATTGCGGCATCGATGACATCCCCACCATCCTGGGATAACGATTGAAGCATACTCAAATCGCCATCCAATGCCTTGCGAAGCGCTTCGCGGCGAAGTAACAGGACGTCCCGTAGTTTGGTCAATGCTTCTTTTCGTGACACGATATTGCTCCGCGTTTAGGATTGGCCCCCCCACCATACGAAGGGTATGAGCTGCGATGAACTATAGTACGCGTTCTAAGGGAAAGCGTTCGCTAATTCTGTGTTTTGGACTGTTTTAGCGATTAAGCGTTATCAAAAAAAAAGAATCGACAATCGTAATTATTTGCCAGCAAAGGATTTGCGACAACTGCAAGCGGGAGCATGTTTTTTGATAAATTTTTCCGATTTCTCTTGCGTTTTTGCTTGATACCGAAGTGTCTAGCGATGTCTAAAGAAGAAATGGTTAAATCCTGAAGATTCGATTTTTTCACCAAGCCTTTCGGTGTCGCTGGTCGATAGACCTTATTGACCGTTTATTTGTCTAAACTGAAACCGCATTCCCCGACACAACCAATGCGAAATCTCGCCCCATCGCTGCCAATCTCTAACCGATCCTCCGAGATCGATTCCGCCATCGGACAGATTGATCTTATTGGTGAGTCTGGTGAGATTGTAAGGTCTTGGAGAATTCGAAGCCCGAAATGCACACTCGGTTCCGCCCCCGATTGCAGTGTCCAGTTACTAACCGCGGGGGTTGCACCGCTGCATGCAACACTAATTTTCGGGAAAAAACATACGCTACTCCGTTCTGCCGGCCCTACGTTGATTTCGAATCGACATGTTCGAGAGTGGCTGATCGATGAACCGACGGAAATTGTAGTTGGTCAAAATAGATTGGTCATTCATCCGTCGATCGGAGTTTTGGCAACCGTTGTCCATGCAGAAAACCTGATCGATCATGCGGCAAGGCTCTGCAAGGAGCAAGTTCCTATAGTCTTAGAAACCGTTGATTCCTTCGTCCAGCATCCGAAAACCCAGCACGCTGCCGCAGGCAAAGATGGCGTTGATCCCGAAAACCCATCTAAATTGGAATCGATTGAGCGACTTCTGCTTTCTCTTCAATCCACCTTGGACAAGTTACAACAGTCGATTGACGTTGAATCGAAGAATGCCAACGAGACGATCGTAGAATCCGTAACACAGGAGATCGATGAATTCGGTAAGCGCTTGTTTAGTAATCTGAACGACCAACTGAGCAATCAGTCGGGAGTCCAGCAGTCGCTAATCTCCAACCTCACGGACCGATTTGTAGACCGATTGGGAGCAATCGACGAACAACTCAATAACCAATCTGGTATTCATCAATCGTTGATCTCCAACCTGGCGGATCGATTCACGAATCAACTCGGCGCGATTGACGAACAACTGAACAGCCAGTCCGGACTGCAGCAATCACTGATTTCCGGGATTTCTGAAAGTATGACGAATCACTTTGGGGCGATCGATGAACAATTGAATCGATTTAGTGACGCAAGCAGTCTTCAAACCAACTCCCTCAATGATTTGCTAACGCAGGCTAATGCCGAAAAAGAGCTGATCGAAACTCGAT
>JANLUJ010000582.1:0-2521 GCA_031363425.1 Pirellula sp. | reverse complement strand
GAAGATCATCGATCCGGTTGGCGATGAAGCGTTGACCAAGATGGATGCCAATGCACGCAACTTACCCACCATTTTTGGTTGTCCGTCAGACCATATGAGAAGCTTGGCGTACCAAATAAATAGTTCCTCTTATTCAGCTTGCCAAGGCTGGAGATTTGGCCCGCATCCACAGTTTCCTCTACGAACGAATGGCTTTTCTGGAATCGAACGCAGAGCGTCCGAAATTACCGATGGCCTTAGCAACACCGTGGCATTTTCAGAACGATTGATGGGATTGCAGGCTGTAATCGACAGACCAGTCCTTATTCCCCTTAGCGAGATGAAGAAGCATCCACTTCGCAGTTCTCACGAACTGGGGAAATTCTATGAGTGGGGTACGGAAGAGCTCTTTCTCAACGACACGAGAGAGGCAATACAAACGGGAAGCTGGATGCCGGGAGAATTTATGCTTCATGACCTCGGTTGGGGAAGAAGCGTCGGGGCAGAGGAGGGTTACAACCACCTTGGAGCTCCCAATACTTGGAGGTTTCAAGCTTCGCGAGTCCAGAACGGTTACAGGACCATTCCTGCGACAAGCCTTCACAGTGGTGGGGTACACTGCTTGTTTGTAGATGGTCATGTCCAATTTATTGGTAACAGCGTTGACCTTTCTATTTGGATGGCAGTCAGCACGATTGACGGGGGCGAAACGGTCCCGGCACTCGAATAGGTGTACCGGACCATGCATTATCGTTTGACCCGTTGCGTTATCGTCGGAGTTGTGGCGATTGGATGCGTAGTCGGCATTCGATCGATGTTTACGCTGGATTGGTATTCATTCGGAGACGCAGTTCCACCGATACTTGCACGAACGCTTTCTGCCTCGGACATCGCTATCGAAAATCTCTCGATAGATCATGTTTCGATTGCAACAAAATCCCATTTGGTGCTAAAGCAAGATAGGGAAGTTGAACTAAATCTGGTCGCCGAACTTCCGTTGCATGGCAAGCGATTTAACATACCGCAAAAAAAGTCGGACAAGAGCGCTTGGAGGAAAACGATTGACTTTCAGAGTTCAAAGGGTGTGAAGGAATTGATGAAGCGGTCCGAGCTTGCGTTACGAATTCGATTCGAGAGCCGGTCTAGTTGCGATGCTGGTTACTCCATTGAAGCGACTCAAATCGCTTTCGTCAGCAGTCAGGATCGCGGCAGAATTGATTGCAAGATAGGGCTTCGGCCCCCCAAGCGAGAAGGTACCTATCGAGTTGTTATTGACGCAGTCGAATACAACAGAGTAGAGACGATGCGAAAACCGATGCGTGAGTCCGAGTTGTTATCTCTCCAAGTTCTGGTACGACACTAAAGCCGGGGCAAGGCCTATTTGAAGGAACTATGGCTCATCGCAATAAATCTGCAACATCGATATAGCGTCGGCTTTGCCGAATTGCCATAACTTCGTTGGGGTCAGACCCTGTAAACTGTTTTCGCGAGGAAATGCGGGAGGTGATACGCGCGCGACAGTGATGGTTCCAACGAATAGATAACGACCGTCGCCGCCGCACCGACATGCACTTTGATCGGAGTTGCCCGTTGCAAGACGCACTCCTGGCCGCTGGTCTGTCAGAGTGGGGTAACTGCGTTGGGGTCAGACTCGGGATTCGGGATTCAGTTGCGAATGCGAGAATGCTACCGGGTTGAACAGGCGGCGACAGTGATGCATCCAACGAATAAGTAACGACGGTCGCCGCCGCATGTCAGCTTCTGTTGCGAACACTGCCCGCTTCAAAACCCCCTCTATGCCACTGGTCTGTTAGAAAGGAAAGAACTGAAATGGCGAAGCATGGACGCTGAGCTTTGACTGGCGGGATGGCATGGATGCCAGTCTGATCGCCATCGGCAGGAGAGCGGACACAACAAACGCTCTCTCCATCCCAAACAACCACCGGAAAGGATAAGGGGTCAGGCCTCTTAAACGCAATTAACATGAATCTGCACCGTAGTTGCTGCCTCCAAGATGCATGTTTGCGTTGAGATTGCTTGGACCTAGAAGCGGGCGAACATATTGCTTCTAACAAGACGCCATCTCCATTCGCCCGCAACTGCATCGCTCTTGAATCGGAGTTGCTCGCTTCAAAACCCTCATCATGCCGCTGGTCTGTCGGTGACGAAAGGGCCCCGCCGTAGCTGCCATGCACCTGGTTTGATGCGCTCTCCGAGGCTTTTGTTAGCTGGCTCAACGCGATTCGCGTCGTTTTGCTAAAATGGACACCGTTAGGTTAATTTGGAGATGTGATTGGCGGGATGGATAACGATGTCGATGAAGATAGGGATTCGAGCCTGGATTGATTTTGCGTTTCGCAAGATCTTCGGCAAACCTGGCAATGAAATCTGTCTGATCAGCCGTAAGCGCTCACCATGACCGGGGTTAGATTTTGGCGGCACGGGGTTGATTTGCGGGGTAGTTTTTGCTTGTGGCAACGTCGCCACTTTTTCAAAGACCAACTCAACTCGCGAGGCCATCGTGACCCGATCTCCAGACTCC
>JANLUJ010000572.1:0-1487 GCA_031363425.1 Pirellula sp. | reverse complement strand
CAAAAAGTAGCTCTTGGCGATTGAATGCAAATGGACCTTCGACCCTTGTTACCGCGATCTCCTTGATTGACAGGGCGTCCAGGTCCAATGAGCCAAAGGCTATCGGACCCGATGGAGTGTTTTCCCCGGCAAGCGTGAGCGAACCCCGAATACCACTTGCTATTCCGCCTCCACCGAGTGTTCCATCTTCAATTTGAAGATCCAAATCCCATTCTCGAACAATCGAGTCGGACGGCGTTAGTGGGGAAGAAACACGCGTGGTGCCCGTGATGCTGACAGGCCCGCGAAAATCGAGCTTGACCAACGGATCCTTCAAGTAGGACGGCAGACACGAAAGAAGGCTTTGGTCCACTAGCAAACGAGTCCTTGGCAACCAAGTCAAACGCCCGTCCCAGGTTCCATCCGAGTGCAAACTGCATTGGCCCTCCGTCTGAAGCTTGCTCGACTCATGCTTTCCAAAAAAGGAATGGATATCGATTCGACCTGGCCGATAAACGACATTGCATTCTACATCGTTCACTTGATACGGCAACGAAACAGGGCGGATGGATACGGCCCCTCCGGCCCGCGACTCCGCCTCTCCGAATTCTGTGATTTCAACTCGCAAGTCGATTGGGTCATTCGAATGTCTTCGCGATAACTTCATTGCAACTTGGTCCAAGACGCCGCTCGGTTGCAACTGGTCCCATAAGCCACGTACGTTTTTTGGCAGTGCATGTTGAAGCTCTTCGTCTAAACTAACATCGTACCCATCGAAAAAGAGCTCTACCGATTCCAAGTTTGCGTTGTGTCCTTGGCATACACCGCGCCCTTTGATCTTTGCTCCATCGTTGCGACCTATAAAATCCTTCAATATCAATCGTTCATTGTCCAGTGTCGCTTCTCCGTTAATGCCATCGATAGGATAGCGAAAGCCATCGTATTTGATTGCGCATTCGGAGAAGGTCAGTTCCAGCGATCGTGAAATATTGTCCGGCTTGTTTGCCAGACGCTGAAAGTGCCCTTGTTTAAGGTGGACTGTTCCCGTGGGATGCAGGGATAGCACGAACTTCTGGAAACTGCTTTCCGGAGATCCTCGTGGGGAAAGTGATTTGAGAAGAGTTTCATCGATTGCAATTGGTCCATCCGCTGCGAGTTTCAGGTCCATCAGCCATCTTGGCTGTGCTCGAGAAAGAATAAGAGCGCCACTGATTTTTTGACCACCTGCAGTTCCGGTTAGCGATTCGGCCACAATCGTGTCGTTTTGATAGACAAAGTCCCCTTGTATATTGCGGACGGGATAGGGAAAAAACTCGGGTTCGAGTCCGGCATTTTTGGCTCTTACTTTTACTTGGGGAGTCCATCGTGTGCCATCAAAGCCAAGTGTCGCCTGTGCATCGACGAGACCACTTACACCAAGTTTTTGCCATGCCTCTTGCATCGAAGCCGGCAGTGCTTGGTAAAGTCGTTGGTCAAGCGATAGGTCCTTGACCGTGATCGTCGCGGCA
>JANLUJ010000566.1:0-2962 GCA_031363425.1 Pirellula sp. | reverse complement strand
CTTGGGGATTAGCATTTCAGCGGATGCGACGATCTTTTCTACCCCGCTCTCGCAATCCACTCGAACCAAATCTCGTCCCTTTTTTTCGCCCGTGGTGGGCTTAAAGGTGAAATAACTTGAGGAGCTTTGGCTCCAAGTCAGTTGCCCGAGACGTTCTTCCTGAAAGTCCTTTTCCATAAAAATGCGATCGATGGTAAGCCGCGATTCGTCGACCTGAATTTTTGTAACATTCTGCTGCGCCGAAGTTTCTTGCAGCACGGCGAATAAAGGATTGGAAATCAATAGGATTAGGCTTGGAAATGCGAACCAGAATTGTAGCGATCTCACGTTGGTCTCTTTCGTTGGTATCCAGTGTAGAACAGTTGTCTCAACTGTTCCCGCCCTGCGTGTCGAACTCAATACACATTGACGTTATCGGGCAAGAACGATTTAAGCAATGTCATGTTGGTACTCGGTGCTGAGCAGTTGAGGACAACTGCTCTACTCTACATTCACGACGCGTGGGCCGAGTACTTCGAAGCGAGGCGCTACTCCCAGCCCAGGTGATTCGCTCGCTCGCATGAAGCCGTGTTCTCGCTGCGGTGCACCAGATGCCGTGCTTACCGTTACGTAACTATTGAAGTCCGTACTGGTAAAGCGGTACTCTTCCGGCGTGCTGTGCGCTAAGTGGGCAATGGCTGCAGTAGTAATGTCGCCACCCCAGCTATCCTCCAGCGTCATGGCGATCCCCATCGCAACGCAAAGATCGCGGGCTTGTTTGGTCTTGGTGAGTCCACCTAACTTGCTGATCTTTAAGTTCACGACATCCATTGCCAAATCCGCCTTGCCGCGAAGCAACATGCCGAGGTCGTCGATGTTTTCGTCGAGCACAAACGGATGATCCGTATTGCGTCGAACCGCCAAGCACTCTTCGTAAGTTAGGCAAGGCTGCTCAATGTATACGTCGACGTCGCGAACAGCGCGTACGACACGCATGGCTTCGTGCTGCGTCCAGCCCGTGTTTGCGTCCGCTACTAGGCGCTCGTTGGGAGAGAGCATTGCGCGCACCGCATGAATGCGTTCTATATCGGTATCGGGATCGCCACCCACCTTCAATTGAAAGCGGCTGTAGCCTTCCGCTCGATAGCCAGCTACTTTGCGAGCCATCGTCTCGGCGGACTCTTGCGAAATGGCGCGGTAAAGCCGAATGCTTTCACCGAAGCGGCCACCCATGAGGACGCAAACTGGTAGTCCGCAGACTTGTCCCAGAATGTCCCAGCAAGCGATGTCGATCCCGGACTTGACGTACGGATGCCCCTTGAGCGCCGCGTCCATTCGGTGGTTCAGTTTCGCGAGCTCGCAAGGATCATAACCGATCAAGTGTGGACCGAGTTCTCGCAAACCAGCCCGGACCCCCTCGGCATATGCCGGCAGATAAAAGGGACCAAGTGGACATACCTCGCCATAGCCGATCAAGCCTGTGTCGGTCTCAACACCCACGATGGTGCTATCGAAAACGGAGACCGATTTACCTCCTGACCATTTGTAGGTCCCTTCGTGCAGCGGCAACTCGACTCGATGTGCGAATATCCGAACGATCTTCATAGGTTTTGATTCCAACGGGTAAAAATTTGCGTGGTGCGATTGTACCTGGGATTGACGGGCTGTGCTTTAGGCATTTTCTGTAGGTCGCTGCCGGCCAAATCACCGATCACGGGTCCAGTTCTCATCGCCCAGCGATCTAATGTAGTCGATGGCTTCCTCCAGTTCCGTCGTAATCACACCTGGGACTCGCCCACCGCGGTCACATTCGGACAGCAGCAGCAAATCCTCATAACTTTCGTTCTCACGCAAACGACGATGTGCTCTCGAACCGATCGTTCCGTCAAAAATGCGGTGGGCTTCCATGTGATTGGCAATCATCCAGTGAGTTCGCTGTGTGATCAAGCCCTCCAAAGCCTCTAAGCCTGATTCCACGTGTGCGCTAGAATCGATCCCTTTGCCAACATCATGTAATAAAGCGGGCAGTAGGAACTCCTCGTCGTAAGGCATCGCATCGCAAGCCAAATCGAAGACTTGCAAACTGTGATACAAAACGTCCCCCTCCGGATGGTACTTCGGATGTTGCTTGACGTTTTCGAGTGGCAGCAACAAGCTATAAAAGACTTGGAACGGGTCGGGTGTCTCATTCATTTCGGACAATGTCTGTTCCGTGTCGATGTCAGGATACTCTTGCCTGAGCAACTCTTCGAGTTCATGCATGCTGGCGCGTTCGATTGGCTTACCGGTGATGGAGCTCTTGAATCCATGACTGCGCATATTGTCGCGATAGACGGTCAGCTCTATGCAATAAGACTCACGCACATGAATGTGTGTGTAGGTCGTGTGGATTCCGTCCTTGCGCACTTGTTTTCGCTCTATCTCGTAGGGAATGCATTCCTCGTCGAAGCAAGCCACGACCGCTTCGATGCTATCGGAGAAGACATGGATATCGATGTCCGAACCTTGCCTGACGTGGCCGGTAAGAACGCTTCCTATGAGTTTGGGATGAAATTTGCTAATGAGTCGCATGACCCTGAGCGCGGTCAATCGCATATCTTGCAACGCGTCTAGCCGGGCCGAACCTTCGTGCATACGAGCAAATGATTGAACCGCATCCCGGATTTCCGCATTCGTCGGCAAATCGGCGGGCTTGACCCATCCCTGGCACAATCTGCGCGAAGCCTTTTGTTTCGCCCGATAGTATTCAGACTCTTCGTGGAGATACAAAAGCCGAGCGGCTTCGTGGGCGATCGATCGCCTCAGTTTTGATGGATTCATCAAGTGCACCGCAGCGTATTGCTGGTTTTTCGGTGCTTTACAACGGGAACTAAAAACGGTTTGTCCCATTTCAACTGATGGCATTCATAAAGTCAAGAACAGCAAAGCACGAACCGCCAAAACCCTAAAGTCCGTTCCCGGTTTTCGCTGTTCGGAATAAAAT
>JANLUJ010000544.1:0-6658 GCA_031363425.1 Pirellula sp. | reverse complement strand
GAGGCACCGGATGTGGAAATCGTCCAACTGCCAACATACGTGCCACCGATCGTGTACTTAAACACTTTGTCGAATCCGCTGTCATTGACCACCCACAAGTAATTTCCATCGGTGACGATGTCTTTGGGTGAAGTATTGCCGCTGTTCAAACTGAAACTGCTGACTGGAACTGGACTACCGTTGGTGAGCTGTGCGGCTTTGGAATAGCGATAGACCTTATCGGTCTTGTTATCGACCAGCCAAACATCAAGTCCGTTAGTAGCGATCCCTTCGAGTTGAGCCGTGGATTGCAGTCCACCAGCCACCCAAGAGCCTTGCAATGCACCGCTTGTGTCGTAAACATAGACACTCTTGTTGGCATCGACGACCCAGACTTTCGTTCCCAGCGTCGTGCTAGCAGCACCACGCGGTGCAGTGTTACCGCCAGCTAAGGCGTAGTTCTCGACCGAAGCGCCGGTGTCGCCGTATTCGTAAGTCCGATCAGTGGATGCGTCGTTCACGACATAGAATTTGGTGAACGGGTCGTTGTCGAGGATGGATACGACAGCCTGCCCATCCAAGAATGAGGCGGCAACTGGGTTGAACATATTGACTAGAAAGATCTCCGTAGGCTCGGTAACGGGCGGCGTATCGTCAAGAATGGGAACGCGAATTGTCGTTGACGTTGTTCCCGGCTCAAAGGTGGCTGTGCCGCTAGTCATTACGTAGTCGCTGCCTGCATGCGCCGAAACATCGGCTGTAGAGAAGTTCACTGTCAATGGGAGCGTGCTAGGGGTTGATGTCGTTAGTGTGACGATCGCTTCATATTGGGTGCAAAATCTCATTATCTCGTTTTTGCTGACTGTGGTCAAATAAAGATCTGCTCCGCGGAAACGCAACGACCGGGGGCGATCCATACCAGCGGTCCCTGCAGGAACATAATCATCAACATATGCGCCTGATGGCGTAAATCGCAATATCCGATCATTGTCCATGCTCGTCACATACATTAGATCGTCGGGGCCAAAGGCCACGCCGGCGGGAAATGCAAGACCATTTCCGGTTGCAGCTACGCCTAGGAAAGCCCCGGTGTTTATGTTGTATTTCAGAATCTGATTATCCCAGCACTGGTTACAAACAATTCGTTGCCTCTTTGTGCCATGGCGAACGGAAAGCTTAGGCCACCGGAGCCGGAGCCGATATAGGAACCCGATATGGGCTGACCAGACACACCATCGTATCTGACAACGTTGTGGCTATTCCAACCGGTTACATAAAGTTCCATTACGCCATCGTTGTTTGCATCCGGTCCAAACATCATTCCATCAGGATCGATAATTCCGCCGCTACCTGGCTTTACAAATACGTCTACGAAAGCACCCGTAATGGCATCGTAGCGAAGCACTTCATTGCTATAGGTATTGGCAACGTACACATAATTGTCTCGGAAGACGATATCTCGAATCCCATTTAATGGATGCTCAAGGTTGTCATTTTTTACAAAGGTATCAAGGAATACACCTGTGTTTCCATCGTAACGCCGGACAGTGCCATATCCGGAACCATTTCCTACCGCTGTATAAAGGTTTCCATCTGGTCCAAATGTCAGCGGGTTGAATTGATTTCCAGGTAATCCTGTTACGAATGCTCCTCGGTAATGAGCAGCGAGGTTACCTTCTGTGGCTGAGTTGTCTTCGATAGAGATTTTGCGAGTTGTATCATCGTCGAGGATCGTAACGGTACCGGTGCCAACGCTTATGGTCGCTCCGCCATTGGCGTTACTCAGATTCACGGAAAATGCCATGTTGGATTCGGCATCGAGGTTATCCTTTGTCGCTAAAAGGATTCGCCGCGAGGTCTGGCCAGCCGAGAAGGTAATAGTACCAGACTGGGCATAGTACTTTGATGCAGCCGTCGCACTGCCATCTGCAGTCGCGTAATCTACACTGATCGGCGTCGTGCTGGCTTCGGACAGGCTCACCGTCACGCCGCGATCGTAGCGCACGATGGAGTTGTTGTTGGAGCTGCTTATGAGCAGTGCCCCTTTACCATCAAAAGCCAACCCGAACGGACTCGAAATTGAAGATGACACGGAATTTACTAGCAGGTCACCTTGAAAGTTGCCAAGTGAATCATATTGGTGAACGGCATTAGCTGAGTCGCTAACATAGAACCGTCCGGCCGCATCGAAAACCATGCCACGGCTATACGCAAGGTCGCCGCGTCCGCCAGGAATGAATATGGCTCCTGGCTGCCCAGCGCCTGGCAAAGGTGCGCCGGTTGTTCCGTCGTAACGCAAGATGCCTGCGGTCTGGCCGCCATTAACATATAGGTTTCCATCTGGGCCCCAGACACTGTAGAGTGGGCGAAGTAATCCACTGTCGGACGGAACAACAAATGTTGCCCCAGACTGCCCAGAAGCCGGCAACGGAGAACCGGGGGAACTGGCAAATGGACCTCGATAGCGCATTACTGAGTTTGTGTCCTTGCTGGTAACGTAAAGATTCCCATCAGAGCCAAAAGTCACAGCCCTGGGGACGTTCAATCCGCCAGATCCCGCAGGGATGAAGGCCGAGATAAATGCGCCTGTATTGCCATTGTATTTTAGGACCTGGTTGGTCCCGCCGCTTGCAACGTATAGATTGCTGTCCGGTCCGAAGGCTATCCCAAACGGACCAGGATTCGAAAGTCCGCCCGAACCCTGACTAACAAACGCTCCCATCGAGGCACCTGTCGTGCCATTGAATCGTAGTACCGTTCCACCGTTCGCAGCTACGTATATGTTGCCGTCCGATCCAACGGTAATACTGGAGGGTGTTTGAAGGCCGCCACTACCCGAAGTTACAAACGCGCTAGGACTTTCAATTTCATTCATCGTCGCGTTGGATACCGAGATCAAAGTTGCGAGGAGTTGGCGGCCTTCGAGTGGTTCGAACGCGAGCGCTCGTTCATTGCGGATCTGCGGGCGTGTTGCAGACCAAGGCAATTGTTTGCGTAAACGTTTCATGGATTGTTCCTGTTCCTCGGTCTGCGTTAAACTAGGAGCCATCCCTCCAACGCGCAGACCGTGCGTCGGAGAATTGGAGAGGTCGGTGAGGAACTTGCTTGGCCGTAAGGCCTCACCGACCGTTTTAATATTTGTTTCAACAATGCCCTCATCCGAAGATCGATCTCGGCCTTCTCCGAGCACTTTGCGAACGTCGGCAAGCGAGCTCGTGATCGTGCGCAGCAGTTCGTTGCTCCGATCATGCGGGCCAATACGATCCACTAACTTCTGCAATCGATCTCGCGATTGAGTCAGCATCGACAGGCCTTCGGCTGCTTGGCCTTGGGCGACTACGATCGCACCGAGGTTCTGCTGGGCAGCCGCCATTCCTACTTCGTATTCGAGCATGTCGGGATACTCCAATTGCAGTTGTTCCCACAATCGTAGCGCCGAGTCGCAGGTCTCATGAGCCATGACTAACTCATCGAGTTCCTTGAGCGTGTGCGCAAGCTTGGTCAGCGAATTCGCTAAATGGGATTTGACCTCGGGCAATTCTGGATGCCGTTTGGCATAAGCGCTCAAGATGCGTATCGACACTTCACAATGATCCCGAGCTTCGGATAAGCGTGGAGAAAGTTTTTCTAAGGTGTCGGCCAGAGACTGATGGCTTTGCGCCCTTTGCAAATGAGCCTTCTTGGATTCGGGTTGCTCTTTGGCAAGTTGTTCAAGCAAGCCGATTGCTTGTTCATGAAACGGGATGGCTTGTTCGGCTTGATCCCATGCAAAGCGGTTGGCTAAGTTTTGATAGCCCAAGCTCAAGTACTCGCGATATAGCGTTCGGTCTGGGAAGCGTTCGGCTAACTCTTGCCAGATCTCGATCGCTCGCTCAAGCATTTCGCGGCGGTCCATCTCTTGTGTGCCGACTCCTACATTCGTATAGCTTTGCGCAAGCTCCAACTGCAACAAGTCATTATCAGGATGCTCGGAGGCTAGTTGTAGACGCAATTCCAATGCATGTTGCTCGTATTCGAGCGATTCGCTACTGGCTCCGCGAGTACGGTAGTGATCTGCTACGTTTACAAGGACCTTGGCCAAGCTCTGGCGATAGGAAATTTTAGTTGCATTTTCGGCGGCTAATTGGTCAAAGAGCTTGGCGGATTCTTCGAAGGAGGCGAGGGACTCATCGAATCTGCCCAGGTCTCGTTTCACACCGCCGAGTTGATTCAATGTTTCCGCACGAGCAGCTCTGGATTGCTCATCGGTAGGCGAGATCTCATGAAGCTGATCGTAATAGGGTAACGCCGCTTCGAGTAACTTTCGTCGCAATTGACGAAAGCTTGGATGGTCCAGTTGCTCGTCTTGCGTGACTCGGAGCAAGTACGTATCGACGGCTTCCTTGGCAATGCGATAACGTAGATCGATTTGCTTCTTAGCGATTTCTGTTTGTGCTTGCGAATCACGAGCCCGCATGGCTTGCCAAGTGGCAACCGCTGTGCCGATGATCAATGCGGCTGCCACCAGAGTTGCTGCAGACAGCGACGCCCGATTCCGGCTGGCTAATTTGCGGAATCGGTAGAGGGTCGATGGCGGACAAGCGCGTACGGCTTCATCATTGAGGAAACGTTGCACATCGTCCGCGAATTCGTTGGCAGTGGCGTAACGTCGGTTGCGATCCTTCTCGAGAGCCATCATCACGATCCAATCGAGCTCGCCACGAAGCTGATGGCTGAGCTTGCGTGCGTCGACGTTGCGGTTATCGGAGATGGTGGAGAGCGCTTTGGCATCGAGCGTGCTGACCCGCAGGCTGGGACGAGGCGGATCGACTTCGCGAATCATTCGACGCATCTCGTCGTAGCCCGCGTTGCGTAGCGTTTCGCTTTCGAAGGGCGTCTGGCCGGTAAGGATTTCGTAGAGCAAAACACCGAGCGAATAGATGTCGCTGCGAGTGTCGATATCGATGCTGCTTTGGCCCGCTTGTTCGGGGCTCATATAGAGCGGCGTTCCGACCATTTGATAAAAACCCGATTGCAAAGTTTTCTCCGTCAGTTGCTGACCAATCGCCTTGGCTACACCGAAATCGATGACCTTGGGGACGGGCGTAACATCATGCATTTCGACCATGACGTTGCTGGGCTTGATGTCACGGTGGATTAAGCCTTTTTGGTGAGCGTGCTGGACGGCTTGGCAGACGGTGATGAACAGTTGCAAGCGATGCTTTGTGTCGAGCTTGTGGCTGTCGCAGAACTCGGTGATAGGTGCTCCTTTAACGAGTTCCATGACGAAATAGGGACGGCCCGCATCGGTCGCACCGGCGTCGAGAACTTTGGCGATGTTGGGGTGATTCATCATAGCCATGGCTTGTCGTTCGGCTTCGAACCGGGCCACGACTTGATGTGTGTCCATGCCTGCCTTGATTACTTTCAAGGCGACCGTGCGACGGACAGGTTCTTTTTGCGCGGCCATGTAAACCACGCCCATGCCACCGTCCCCTATTTGTTCGAGGAGTTTGTAGGGGCCGATGGTGGAGCCGATGACTTCTGAATAGGGACCGGATTCCGTCTTAGCGGAGACAACGACTACGGGCGATTCGAGAAAGCCGTGCTGATGCCCATATCCGCGCAGCAGTTCAGTTACAACATGGATTTGCTCGGTATCTCCATTACAAATCTGTTGGAGATATTCTGAACGAGCCTCGTCGTCGTCAATCTTTCGAGCCAGGTTGAAGATCGCCTTTGCATCGATTTTTTGGTCTGGCATTGGTCCATGTCCTCGCTCGTGTGATTCACCGCCTACTATTCAATGCGAGAATCGAAGGCAAATACTCTAATGGGTTTTGGAATTTTCTTAAATTATTCGGTTCGTTGGATCGAATAGCACGACGCGCAAGCGCGCAAGCTAGTGATTCAATTCCATCACTAGCTTGCGCGTCGTGCTATAAGGCCGCTGGCAAGATCGTCCGGGACAATTGCCTTAAGACCTTGAAACGTCAGACTCGAGAAGCACGAGCTGCAGCCAACCTTTGGCGTAAGCCCAGTCGTTGTCGACCGTTGCAACGGATACGCCGAGTGCATCCGCAGTTTCGTGCCTTGTCATGCCTGCAAAGAACCGCAGCTTAACTACCTGAGCGGCGCGAGGATCGTGCAATTCCAGCTTCCCCAGGGCCTCGTTTAAGGCGAGAATGTCCAGGTCAGGACCATGTAGTTCGGGTTCGATATCCGAGAGATTGAGCCGATTTTGTTGGCCACCCGCTCTGGGGCCGTTTTTTCGCCGTGCTTGCTCCACCCAAATGCGCCTCATGGCTTCCGCAGCAGCGGCAAAGAAATGGCCGCGGGAATCCCAGTGCTGGGCCTGATTGATATCAACCAGTCGAATGAAGGCATCATGCACCAGGGCCGTCGCCTGCAGCGTCTGTCCTGGCTTTTCTTGAACTAATCTCGCGGCCGCCAGCTTCCGCAGTTCTTCATAAACCAACGGTAACAACTGCTCTGCCGCTGACGGATCGTTGTTTTCGATTTGCGACAGGATGCGGGTTACATCGGACATAGTTGATACTCACACTGCGATAAAAGGCAGGTGCCATTGTAACTGCTAGCCTGTTTGCTTGCCCAACACTTCACGCTCAATGCAGTGCGAAACCCTCACCCCCCGGCCCCCTCTCCCTTTATCAAGGGCGAGGGGGAGATAGGAACGTTT